>PAON01000016.1:0-12739 GCA_002708495.1 Dehalococcoidia bacterium
TTGCTTGATTTGGATCACGGTACTTACCCGTTCGTAACGTCATCCAGCCCAACCATTGGCGGTGCTAGCACCGGGCTAGCGATCCAGCCTAGGCAAATAACAAATGTGTTGGGTATATTTAAGGCTTACAATACAAGAGTTGGCTCAGGGCCATTTCCTACCGAATTATTTGATAGTGTTGGTGAAGGAATTCGCACTATTGCAAAAGAATTCGGTACTACAACAGGAAGGGCAAGAAGAATAGGGTGGTTTGATGGAGTGCTGGCGAAATACAGTAATAGGATCAATGGATACACCTCTGCAGTCATCACAAGATTGGATGTGTTAGATCATTTAGACTCTATTAATATTTGTGTGGGATACAAATTAGATGGTGAAATTCTCGACGAACCCCCAGGAGGAGTGGCCGCTTTAGAAAAGTGTTTACCGGTCTATGAAACCCTAGAGGGATGGGATGCACCCACCGCCGGTATATCAGAGATCTCAAAATTGCCAATTAACGCAAGGGTGTATGTGGATCGTCTGCAGGAGTTAATTGGTTGCCCAGTCGACATCATTTCAACAGGACCTCATAGAGATCACACAATAATGGTAAGGGATATATTAGCCTCCTGAACTAAGCCGATTGGCAATATTTAGGAAACCGGCAGATCGGCCTNGTATNTGTCCATTACAGGATTAAATGTCGATATGAAGTCTTCATCTGGGTCGCAGAGCGGAAGTCTGACTGGTCCGGCGTTAAACCCTGCTCGATTGACGGCATATTTGATTGGAATTGGGTTGGTGACCCAAAAAAGAGCTTTGAAGATTGGTAGTAACCGCTTGTGTTCGGTGGCGGCACTTTCAATATTTCCTTCAAGGATGAGTCCCATCATAGTTTTGATCTGNTTTCCGTAGAGGTTNGAAGCAACACTTACNACTCCATGTCCTCCAACACACATGATGGGAAATGTTTCATCATCATTTCCAGACCAAACCCTAAACCCGTCAGGAGCTTTGTCAATAATATTGGTTATTTGAACATAATCGCTTGAAGCTTCTTTCACTCCCACTATGCTATCTATCTCAGCAAGTCTTAGTGTAGTTTCTGTTGTCATATTCAACGCTGTTCTAGATGGGACGTTATAAAGTAGTCCTGGAAGAGAAGTCGCTTCTGATATGGCCTTAAAATTTTGATAGAGTCCTTCTTGTGTAGGCTTGTTGTAGGCGGGTACCGTCAGCAGCAACCCGTCAGCTCCAACTTTTTCTGCCTCAATAGACAGTTCCACAGATTTTCTATGGTTATTATCTGTCGTTCCGGCGATTACTGTGGCAGTGTCTCCTACAGCTTCTTTCACCTCGGCAAATAGCCGCACCTTTTCGTCATCTGACATGGATGGAGATTCCCCTGTGGTCCCGCCTATTACGAGTCCGTCAGTTCCTGAGGCAACTAATCCTTTTGCGAGTTTTCTGGCTTGAGGAAAGTCAATATTACCGGCTGAATCAAACGGGGTAATCATAGCTGTTAGAAGTCTTCCAAAATCTACCATGTTCCTATTTCCTCCAGTTACTTTCTGAAACTACGTCACGTTTCATCATTTCTTCTGCTATTTGAATAGCATTAAGAGCTGCACCCTTTCGCAAATTGTCGCAGACAACCCACATAGCTATTCCATTCGGATGTGAGATATCTTTTCGGATTCGTCCTACGAGAACATCGTCGCCACCAGCAGCGTCTATTGGCATAGGATACACGTCAGAGAATGGGTCGTCTACAATCCTTATACCGGGCTCATTTTCTAATATTTCTGTGACTTCACTCGGCGTTATTGGATCTTGGAATTCAATATGAATTGCTTCACTGTGACTCACAGCAACCGGGACTCTCACACATGTCGCAGAAACCAAAATATTGGAATCGTGGAGGATTTTTTGAGTTTCATAGAGCATCTTCATTTCTTCTCTCGTGTACCCGTTTTCTTGAAAAGGCTCTATATGGGGTAATACATTGAAAGCTATTTGGTGAGGATATTCTTTGGTTGTAATTGGATTATCGTCTAGGACCGCTTTGCTCTGCTGTTTCATTTCAGTCAGTGCGGCTGTCCCGGTTCCGGTTACAGACTGGAAGGTGTCGACAACAACACGTTTGATAGAAGATTTCTTCCTCAAAGGATTTAACACCATCACTAGAGGTGTAGTAGAGCAATTCGGTATGGCAACTATTCCTTTGTGATTAGATAAATCATCAGCATTTACTTCGGGGACAACTAGCGGAACATCTACATCCATTCTGAAGGCTGAACTATCATCTATAGCCACTGTTCCATGTTTCGCAGCTAGCGGCGCCATTTCTCGACTTACATCACCACTCGCAGAAATGAATGCAAAGTCAACCTCATCCAGAACTTCTGGTGTACAGAGTTCGACTGATACTTCCTGTGATTTAAATCTTAATTTTTTACCCACTGATCGAGTTGAAGCGCATAGCCTTATTTCATCTATGGGAAAGTTTCGTTGCTCAGCTATGTCCAAAAATACCTGGCCCACGGCTCCCGTTGCTCCCACAACAGCAATTTTGCAAGAATTCAAGGTTTCCTCCGTAAATTTGAATATTAAACCGGTGGATGAATCAAAAAAAATGGAGAGGATTATAGCCCCATAATTTTATCTAGTCCGACAGTCAATCCATTTGATGTTCCTGAGGCTTTTATTGCCATAATCACACCTGGCATAAAACTCTCTCTATTTATCGAGTCATGGCGTATTGTCAAGGTTTGACCTAAGGATCCGAAAACCATCTCGTGATGTGCGACCCGTCCTGGCATTCTACCGCTGTGTATTACAACTCCTTCGTGTGTTCCGCCTCTGGTGCCGGCGATGAGTTCTTTTTCAGCCAATGGAGCCTCAAACCCACTTACTTTTCCTTCTACAGCTGCTTGTGCTATTGCTATAGCGGTTCCGGATGGAGCGTCTATTTTTGCTTCATGATGAACTTCTGTAAGGTCAGCATAGTCAAAAAACCTCGCAGCTTCTTTTACCAAATGCGACATCAGTACCGCTCCCATAGCGAAATTAGGGGCAATAATTATGCTTGTGTTGTTAGAGTCAGCCAACAATCTGGCCTTTTCAAAATCCTCTTGGGATAAACCAGTTGAACCAATTACACAACTGGATCCTGCTGGTGCAGCCGCATCCATGACACTTTTGGCACCCGATGCGTTTGTGAAGTCGACTACAACGTCAGCTCCTTTAACCGCATCTTTTATATCTTTAAATACGGGTATGGATCCTTCTCCACTAGGCAATGGTATTTGATCAATGTTGGCAGCAATATCTGAACCACCAATTGGTTTCATACCGTCGGTTTTATCCACGGCATTTAAAACCTCCTGACCCATCTTGCCTAGGACTCCGTTAACAACGACTTTAATATCAGGCATGGTGGAACTCCTTTTNTCACCTTCGGTCCTGTACAAACCCTAACAACCGACTATTANGAAGTTTTAGTCAGTTAAAAGGGCCTTACGAGACANCTTTATGCGGCCAGAATCGTCTACATCGATGACTTCCACCGTAATTTCCTCTCCCACAGTTACAACGTCTTCAACTTTGGCGACTCTGTAATTTTCTAATTCACTTATATGAACCATTCCGTCCGTGCCNGGTGCTATTTCAACGAATGCCCCGAATTTCGTAATATTCACTACTGCTCCGGTTATGATGTCCCCAACATTTACCTCAACTTTTTCAATCTCTTTCCTTGGGCTTGGACGAGAAGATGAAGAGCCATCACTATCGTCTANAAGTATTTTCATGGACAATTTAATTTTTCCTGCATGGTCGACCCCTATTACTTTCACGTCCACTTGATCCCCGACTGCTACTTCATCCTCNACATTTGCAACCCTGTAATTGGCGAGTTCACTTACGTGAACCATNCCGTCTGTGCCAGGTAATATTTGGACAAATGCTCCAAAACTGGCAATTTTAGCTACGGTGCCGGTAAAAATTTCTCCTACTTTGATTTCTCTTGTAAGATCTTCCACCATCTGTATTGCTCTTGCTGCATCTTCTGCATTAGAGGACCCGATAAGAACCGTTCCATCATCTTGTATGTCGACGGTCGCACCGGTTTCTTCAACTATTCCTCTGATTGTTTTACCACCTGGGCCAATCACTGCACCTATTTTGTCTTTAGGAACCATGATTTTTTGTATCCTAGGTGCGTAAGGGCTGACATCAGATCTGACTTCNGGTATGGCAGACGTTATAACNTCTAATACTTGTGATCTGGCTTCTTTTGCCTGCGAGAGNGCCTCTTTTATTACATCGAAACTAATACTATTTACTTTTATGTCAAGCTGTATCGCAGTAACTCCTTCAGAAGTACCAGCAACTTTGAAATCCATATCCCCTACATGGTCCTCTAATCCCTGTATGTCGGTGAGGGTTACATATTCTCCATCTTCCCCGGTAATAAGACCGACAGATATTCCTGCTACAGGTGATGTAATCGGCACTCCAGCATCCATTAAGGCTAGGGTCCCTGCACAAACACTACCCATAGAGGTACTGCCATTCGAACTAAGGGCCTCACATACAATTCTTATTGTGTAAGGGAAATCCTCTTGAGAAGGCAAAACAGCACTCAAGGCTCTTTCAGCTAAAGCTCCATGCCCAATCTCTCGACGGCTAGTTGATCCAACCCGTCTCGCTTCTCCGACAGAATAAGGGGGAAAATTATAATGAAGCATGAAATTTTTGGATACTTCTGGGCTAAGATTGTCTAGTTTTTGTGCATCACCTGAAGAACCGAGGGTAGTTATACCTAGTATTTGTGTTTCCNCTCTGTTGAATAATCCTGTGCCGTGGGTACGAGGTAGAATCGAAACCTCGGCTGAAAGCGGTCGTATTTCTCTCAAACCTCTTCCATCTGGTCTAACTCCGTCCTTAAGTATTCGTACCCTGAATTGTTCATCTAGCAGTTCCTCAAAAGCTCCAGATGAAACACTAGAGTCAAACTCCTCTGCTAGGGACTCCTCTAGTTCATCTTCTAAAANTTTTAAACGATTCCTCATGTCTTCTTGATCTTCTGCATCTGACAATGCCGTGTATATACGGTCTCCCAAAATTCCCCTTGCTTGTTTCACAGCTTCAGGGTCATGTCCTTTTGGTACGAAATCTGCTTTTGGGATACCGCTTTCATCAGTGAAATCTTGTTGCAGGGAAATAATCTCTAAATTTACTGACTGTGCTAGCTGAATAGCCTCAAACACAANGTCCTCATCTANCTCTTTNGCTCCAGCCTCCATCATNGATACTCCATCGGTAGAACCCGCAACCACAAGGTCTAAAAGNCTTTCCTCAAGTTGAGANTATGTAGGGTTAATTACAAATTCGCCATCAATNTNCCCAATTCGTGTTGCGGCGATAGGCCCNTTAAATGGTATGTTCGATATGCTTAGTGCAGCNGAAACCCCGTTNAAGGCTATTATGTCGAGGGGCATTTCTCTGTCACTGGACAGTGTTGTTGCTATAACTTGNACCTCGTTTNTAAATCCCTTGGGGAATAGAGGTCTTATTGGCCTGTCGATTAGCCTGTCAGTGAGTATGGCGTGCGTTGTAGGTCTACCTTCGCGTCTAAAAAAACTTCCGGGGATTTGACCAATAGCATAATGCCTTTCTTCTAGATCCACTGTGAGAGGAAAAAAATCTAATCCTTCTCGGGGGTTACTCATTGTGACCGTGGCTAGAACCACATTGTCACCTTGCTTGATCAATACAGAACCGCCTGCCTTTTGGGCCAAACGTCCTGTTTCCAATTCCAAATCGTGTCCGTGTATATTACGGGTTATTGTATGTAGTGAAATGTTGATTTACTCCTGGAGTAGTACCAGAGGTTCAGATGGGAGATGTGCAATAATCGGGGGGGAGTGATGTGTGAGTTACTATCGCCTAAGACCCAATCTGGCTATTAACGACCTGTACCTGTTTACGTCTTCTGCATTCAGGTAGCGCAAAAGCCTACGGCGCTTCCCTACAAGTTTCAGCAAACCTCTTCTTGTGGATTCGTCGTGATTGTGCTCTCTTAAGTGCTGGGTCAATTCAATGATACGCGAGGTTAGCATCGCTACTTGCGACTCAGTCGACCCTGTATCGTTGTCGTGAACGCGGTATTCCGCAATAACGGCTTCCTTGTCAGCCCTATCCAATCCGTTCTCCTGGATTTCTCTCTTTCTTGTTATCTAACTAATTTAAGTTTGTAAAAAGTGTAACACCCAATCTTCGGTGTAGCAATTTATAATTCAAAGCCGGATTGAGATTATGAAGATATTATTTTTGAATGGATTCTATAAAGGCCGTTACAGCTTTTTCAAACCCGGATGGATTATCACCCATGACAAGGTGTCCTGCATTTTCTACTATCGCTAATTTCCCACCCGGTATTTTGCCAATCATTTGGTCAGCAGTTCCAGTAGCTATGATGTCGCTCTTGTCTCCTCTAACAACCATGGTAGGGCACTGCAAATTCTCTAGGTAACCCCATAGTCTGGTGGTCATTTCTGGGTCTTGGGGACGTCCCATTCTTCCTTGAGATCTTAGAATCTTGTCATATTTCCAAGTCCAGTTGCCGTTAGGTAGCTGTTTTAAATTGTTAACTATGCTTCCTCTGATCTGTATTGGATCTCTCCGAGGATTGTATTTGATGACCCTGTCAACAAATGCATCAATAGAATCAAGTTCGTCCTCCTGCTCTACGAAATTTCTTATGTTCTGAGTCCCAGCCCTAACATTTTCAGGGCCAGCATCCACAATTATTAAGGCTTTTACCTGGTTAGGATTAGAGGAGGCGTAGGTGAATGAGTTTCTTCCACCCATTGATAGTCCCATCAAAACAAATTCGCTGAGGCCTAGTTTAGCGACTATTGCCTCTATGTCCTTCTGCTGTGTTTCTGGAGTGTAGTCTCCATCTGATGCCCAATCACTGTCGCCATGCCCTCTTTGATCTAATGCGATTATTCGATATCTGTCTGCGAATGACAGAGCAACAAAGTCCCAAGAATGTGATTGTTGGGCAAATCCATGAAGTAACACCATGAGGGGATTGGCAGGGTCACCCCATTCTAGATAATGAAACTTCATTCCATTTGCTTCAACCGATTTGCTTTCAGGCTTCCATTCTTTTTCAAAGGTTACTCCTACTTCCCTTGCAGCATCATACAGAGATAATCCTTGATGTTCTTCAATGCTCATAATTTTACCTTCTCCAGACGATTATTTTGTTAGGATATTGTGACAGGTTATTAGATTGGTGGAAGCATATTTTTGAAGGCTGATATTTTTTCGTACTGATTGGCTACGTTATAAAGTCTAGCCTCTTGGAATGCAGGTGCAGTAAGTTGCATCGACACCGGTAATCCTTTTGATGTGAAACCAATAGGAAGTGAAATGGTAGGGAGTCCTGTTATGTTTTGTGGCCGTGTCAGTCTTGCCATTAATGGTGCTATGAGTTCTTGAACCCCGTTAATCTCTACGGATGTATCGTTTATCGGTGGTGCACCTGTGGCCACTGTAGGGGCAATTAAAATGTCGTAAGTTTTAAATAAGTTGTTTACGTTTTGATTGTAAATGGTTCTCGCTCTTTGGCTTTTAACATAGTCTACTCCTGATGTTAGAGAGCCTTGTTGCAAGCGAGATTTAACGTCATTGCCAATTAATTCCGCTTTAGTCCTGATATTTTCAGAATGTATCTCGGCTGCCTCAGTAAGGAGTATTGTTCCCGATATAGCCAGGGTATGCTCAAGTATGGGTACCTCAACNGGTTCTACTTTGCCACCCAAACTCTCAAAATGTTCAGAGGCCTTCTTCATTAAGCAGACTACTTCTTCATCGATAACATCGTAGAANTATGTTTGNGGGTGCGCTATTTTTATTCCACTAATGTCNTTTTCGATNTCGGATGTATAGTCGGATAGGTGGTGTTCTGAAGAGAAGGAATCATTTATATCGTGTCCTGCAATGGCATTGAGCATTATTGCGTTGTCTTCCACTGTTCTCGTCATNGGGCCCACNGTATCGAGAGAACTGCTTAAAGGGAACACNCCATATCTTGAGACTCTTCCAAATGTGGGTTTCATTCCTACNATTCCGCATAAGGCCGAAGGTATGCGTATTGATCCCCCAGTATCACTACCTAAAGCCCCCATGCATTGGCCAGATGAGACTGAGGAAGCTGATCCCCCGCTAGAGCCACCTGTAACACATTCAGTGTTCCATGGGTTTCTGGCTGGACCGTAATGAGGGTTATGGCTAGTTGTCCCCAGTGCAAACTCATGCATTTGCAGCTTGCCAATGATGATAGCCCCTGCCTCAGATAATTTGTCCACCACGGTAGCGTTAAACTCGGGGATGAAGTTTTCATATATTTTGGATCCTACCGTCGTCGGTATGCCTTTAGTGTAGTACAGATCTTTGAGCCCGATAGGGATCCCGTGTAGCTCTCCTTTCCATTGCCCGGCCAAAATTTCTTTTTCTGCTTGTGTCGCATGTTTTTTAGATGTGTCACTTAAAACGGTTATAAAGGAGTTCAGTTGTTCATCAGTCTCCTGTATACGAAGGAGATGTGAGGCTACAAGGTCTACAGGGGACAGCTCTTTTCTTTTCAGCAAGCCTGAAGCTTCACTAATGGAAAGTTCGTACAAATTGTCCAAAACTTAAACCTTGCCTAACGTGAAAATAGCTGATGACTCAGTTTCTACTGTTAGTAATTGGTTCAGTATTTTGACAGAACTTGAGGCAGACTGAACCAAAGGTTCCAAGATGGCCCATTGTTCAGCATCTATCGATAGGTTAGAAATATATTCTATGGGCATATCTGGTTTTAGCTCGTTATCGTGTGGCATTTATATTGTCTCCGAAGATTTCCTGAAGCTAATCTAACAAAGGTATACGCCCCCAAGTGACAGAATCACTTTGGTCAGCCAATCCCTGCTCTTTTATCATTTCTCGAATACTTAAAAGAGTGGCATTTACTTCGTTGGTTACATANACCCANTCAGGCTCTGGGGGGAACCAGTATGGAGAAGTAATTCTGACGACTTTTTCCTCTGAAGAATTAAAATAAATGCCAAATTTAGATATATGTGGTAGCACAGCAAATCTCCTGTTAAAAGTCAGCCAAACTTAGCATAGGACATAATTTCGTTCAACTGGACTGAATGATTTCATTATTTATTTCGATGTCATCACCCAAACACCATCCCAATCTTTCGGAGGGTCTGCTTTCAAGCTTTGACAACGGTCTATATACATCTCAGTAATATAATCTTTTGGATTTAATCTTTGACCTTCTTTAAATGATTTAATGGCAGGGTCCCAGTCACCAACCCTGTATTTTCCCAATCCGTCTTTAAAGTAATTCAACACTTCCATTACATTTGGGAATGTTTCTGCGGTATGGAAATCTAATACCTCATATATGCCTACAGGCTCTGTTTTACCTTTCACAATTACCCTGTCGATTTCTCTAGACCTATATACTCCTTTTAGATTGGAATGTGTAAACTCACTCACCAATATGCGTGCGGCGTACTGTTTGCAGGCTGATTCTAATCTGGCCGCTAAATTCACCCCGTCTCCGATAACTGTGTAATCCATTCTTTTGGGAGAACCGATATTTCCAGATACAACTGTGTCCGTGTTTAATCCTATCCCCATGTCAATTGGTGGTAACCCATTTTCAGCCCGTACCTCATTCCATTCCCAAAGATTGGTTATCATGTCGATTGAGGCTCTTAATGCTCTATCTTCATCATCATCAGTACTGAAAGGGAGCCCGAAGGCCGCCATTATGGCATCCCCGATAAATTTATCTAACATGCCGCCTTGATTCGTTATTGCATCCACCATGATGGAAAAATAGTCGTTTAGTAATTGAACGGTTCCTTGTGCTCCCAACTGCTCAGTGATGGTTGTAAAACCTCGGACATCTGAAAATAGGATCGTTGCTTTTTTTTCTTCACCTCCCAAATTATCATCTCCTTCAAGCAACTGGTCTGCCAGAACTGGGTCCATGTATCTGGACATAGTGGACTTCATTCTCTTTTCTGTACTGATGTCTTCCAGCATTACCATAACGCCGAGCTTTTTTTCATCCATGCTTATGAGCGGCGCAACAGTTCCGTTGAGTGATAATGTTTGATCACCTGTTTGATAGGATGCATCCACGAAGGTGTCAGTCTGTTGTTCATCCTGTACCTTGTTGATGCGCTCCATTAACCATTCATTATCCCCGATGAAGAAATCTACAGCGGGTTTCTGTAGTATTTCGGACTCAGTAATATTTAGTATCCTAAGACCAGCTTCATTGCAGGTTATAATGTTTTCGTCTTCATCTAAAGTGATCACGCCTGAGGCTGCGCTTTGTAAGATACTATCGTTATAGTTTTTCATGTTCTGTACATCTGCAAAAAGCTGGGCATTCTCNAGGCCAACAGAAATTTGCGCGGTGAAGGCTTTTAATCTTTGTTCGTCTTCCTCTGTAAATGGCCCCCCTCTTTTNTTAAGAACTTGTGTGACTCCTAATATCACCCTGTCCTTATTTATGATCGGGACACANAAAATCGATCTGGTGAAATATCCAGTTTGTTTATCAAAATCCGGGTTAAATCTGAGATCCGCATAGGCGTGAGGGATGTTGATAGTTTCACCAGAAGTAAAAACGGTACCTGCTATGCCCAGATGATTTGGAAACCTTATTTGAGTACTTTCCAATCCATCCCCAATTTGCAACCAAAGCTCATTAGTTTTTGGATCGTTCAAGAATATCGAAGACCTATCAGCATTAAGCATTTTGGTNGCCTCTCCCATAACCTTGCTTAGCATTGTCGGTAGGTCTATCTCTGCCGTNACTTCCGAAACCACATCNAGAAGNTTTTTCTCNTCATCCCGGCTTTTCTGCATTTGTTCTACAAATTGAGCACTTTGCAGGGCTATACTCGCTTGTTCTGTCATTGCTTCTAAAAGTTCCAAATCTTTCTTGGTGAAGCGACCGGATTTTTTGTTTAACACCTCCGCGCTTCCAATAGTCACTCCGTTTAAGGTTTTGACCGGGGCGCATAGAATATTNTTGGTTGTATATCCGGTCTGCTGATCTACNGCAGAATTAAAACGATCGTCACTNTATGCGTCGTGGATTATCTCNCCNACTCCTGATTGGAAAACTGATCCCGCTATCCCGCTTTTGTTGTGTATGCGTATTTCCCTTAAATTAGCACCTTGGGCAAATCTGGTGTACAGCTCATTCGTTGCTGCATCGTTTAAAAACAAAGATCCTCTTTCCGCCTTCAATTCCCAAGTTGTGACTTCAATTATGCTAGCTATTATTTCTTCTATTGATTCGTCTCTCGCGACACGTCTTGAGATGTTCAATAGCATTTCGGATCTATCTGGGGTCTCTAATTTATTTGCCATAGTTCAACCTGTACTTTCTTTGATGAATAATATGTAATTGAACAATTGAAAACGATGTTTATCATTTTTTGAAATCCCCTTCCAATGAATTTCTCAAAGTTACTATTGTTTCAGTGAGATGGGTTTTTTCATCGAGGGCATCTCGCTTTATATCGTGAAGCTTTTGGTCATATTCACTCTTGATGGTTTCAATGTTATCTCTTAAGGATGCAGATGTTTCTTTTAACTGCATAATTTCATCCGCTCCACCAGTTATGGCTTTTTGTACTTCGTTATCCTTGTTGAATCGAAGATCTTCAAGCTCCTGTCTCAGCGCACCAGCAGTAGCCCGCAATTGGTCGCATTCTATTGCAGAATCAGAGATAGCCTTTTGAACATCTCGGTCTTTCTGGAATTTCAATTCTTCGAGTTCGGTACGAAGGCTGCTGGCTGTATCTCTGAGTTGTTGCATTTCCTCTGCGTAGTCGCTGTGTAGCCTTTCAACTGATTGGTTGTTTTCAAACTGCATATTTTGGAGTTCTTCTCGCAAGCTAGTGATGGTTTCTTTCAGCTGGATCACTTCATCAACCCCTTCCATCCGAACCGATTGAACATTTTTGTCTTTCTCATAATTTTGAGATTCTAATTCTTCTCTTAGTGCCTGGATACTGTCACTTAGGTGGCGTATATCCATTTGTGATTGCCGGAGCTCTTCATAAAGGTTTTCGGAATTGAATTCTTTCTCCATAATGAGCTGATATTACCGTATTGGGTAACTATCTTTCTAGTCTAGTGTGACTGGTGCGTTATATCCTCACAACAATTTGAATCGAGTCTGACATCTCAATTGCAGATGCTCCATGTACCATCACTACCAGAAAGGTGTATTTTATGTCCTACAACAAAACTGCAGCCCTACTGGAGGTACGCTCAGAATGCTCGACTATATATCTATCGTAGCCCAAACAGCGACGGGGATAGCTACCTTGGCTGTCGCAGTTTTCCTTGCATCACAGCTAAAATTGCAACATAGAGATTCTCTGGTTGCAACTCGGACTGAATTGACCAGCGGTATAGTTCAGTGGATTGGGTTTATGATCACAGATCCTGGTTTCACCCACATATATTTAAGAGCAATAGAAGGTGATACAGCCTTGAATAAGGAAGAGAGACATCGATTCAATGTATTCATGGTGTCGTATTTTTTAAGAATCCAAGAGTTGTGGGATTACGACAAAAACAGCGATCAAGTAACAATGTACGCAAATATAATGCTAACATGCATTCCGTTGCTGATAGAGCGCTTCGC
>PAON01000017.1:0-14563 GCA_002708495.1 Dehalococcoidia bacterium
CATCATTCCCAGAGGAACTCAGAACCAACCTCTTGATATCATCAAGTAACATTTGATCGTTGGTTGTGTTGTTGGATTCCCGTATAGATAAAATGAGTTTTTTTCTATTGGTGGGCGACTCAGGTTCATTAGGGTGATTCCCATTACCATTTATATTTTTCAATGGGGCACTGTTGTGCAAAACCGGCTTATTCTCGTTGGCGTGATCATCCGTAGTATCCATATTATTAAAAGCTTTATCTAAATTAATTTCATTTGCCTCAGTCACGCTTATAGTCACTTCTCCATCTCTTTCTCTCAACTTCCCTTTCATTTTAATTATTCGTCCCGGCTCCCATAATTCTGCAGTTTTATTAAGAACATCCTCCCACACTACGGCCTCCAAACTTCCATCTAAAACTTCTATATTTACCACCTTAAACGGCCTGTTGTCCCTCGTAAACCTGTCAACCACTGTGGAAATTTGCCCAGCCAAAACTGTGGACCTTGATGAGCTTCCACCTTGTAATTGTGTCAACATAACAGAGACATCTTTCCCAAATCCGCTAAGTAGTTTTCCAAGATTGCCTGCACCAGAAATGCTAATGCCCATCAATTCCACCTCCCAAAGCCTTCTCTGATGATCCGAGGTAGATGTAAAAGGTATATCTATCGACGACAAGGCACTATTTACTGAATCCCCTAGCATTTCAAACATTGTCGACTGATTAGAATTTCGTATGTTAGCCTCATCTTGGGCTAAGGCACTAATACGATCGCTTACTTCTAATAAACCAGTCCGATCCCCGAAACTATCGAAGGACCCTGACATCACCAAACATTCGATGGCTTTCCTATTTAGTGAACTGATATCCCCATCATGACATAACTTCTCTAAGCTTTCATAAGGGCCATTTTGATCTCGTGAGTCCAAAAATGATCTTAATGCTTCTGAGCCTATATTTTTAATTGCTGCCAACCCAAATCGTATTGCTTTCCCAGATTCCTCNTTCTCTTCGATAGTAAACTTCGAATAGCTTTTATTTATGTCGGGGGCCAATATCTCAATTCCCATCCTGCGACAATCTGCTACAGCCGCGATGAGGCGATCCTTCTTGTCCATATATGAGTTCATAAATGAGGCCATGTATTCGGCTGGGTAATTAGCTTTCATGTAGGCTGTCCAATATGACACCATCCCATAACTTACGCTATGCGCTTTATTAAAAGCATATCCTGCAAATGGTTCAATTAAATCAAAAACTTTAACTGCTAGCGACTCAGGATGGCCCTTATCTAACGACCCAGTTATAAATTTTGTCTTCTCTTCCGCCATGATTTCCGGATCTTTTTTACCCATGGCCTTTCTCACGATGTCTGCCTCTCCTAAAGAATAGCCCGCAAATTCCCTGGCAATGTGAAGCACCTGGTCTTGATACACAATAACCCCATAGGTTTCCTCCAGTATTTCCTCCATAGCAGGATGTATGTATGTAACTTTCTTACGCCCATGTTTTCCGTCAATAAAAGTACCAATATGATCCATTGGACCTGGCCGGAACAAAGCAATCATTGCAGCCACATCGCCAAGTGTAGAGGGTTTCAATTCTTTAATGTGACGAGTCATTCCCGAACTTTCTAGCTGAAACACACCAACAGTCTCACCTCTAGACAACATATCAAAGGTNACTTTGTCGTCTAAAGGTATTTCTTGAAGAGTTAAATTTATACCCTGATTAAGCTTTATAAGTTTAAGGGTCTCGTCCAATACCGTTAAATTTACGAGACCTAAAAAGTCCATTTTCAGAAGGCCTAAAGCTGCTACCGGTTCCATTGAATACTGGGTCATAACTGCACCTTCATCATCCCCGCGTGAAGTGAATTCCAAAGGTACAACATCATTCAAAGGTTCTTTTGATATAACCACCCCAGCGGCATGTAGGCTTTTGTGCCTGGTGACTCCTTCAAGTTGTTTAGCAGTGTCCATAAGTTTTTTGACATCGGAACTCGTCTGGTAAACATTGTTAAGATCTTGGCTTTCAAGGATAGAAGATTCCAAATCGATATTAAGCCTTTCTGGAATCATCTTTGCGACCCTGTCAACACTTTCTAAAGACATACCCAAGGCCCGGCCTGCATCTCTGATGGATTGACGAGCCCCGAAGGTGCCAAACGTNATGATATGGGCTACGTGTTCTCTACCNTAGCGAGCCGAACAGTAATTGATCACCTCCTGACGACGATCATCCTGAAAATCCATATCNATNTCTGGCATTTCTTTCCGCTCGATATTCAAAAATCTTTCGAAGACTAATTTGAATGGCATCGGGTCAACATCAGTCACACCTAAACAATAAAGTACAAGACTTGCGGCGGCACTTCCTCTGACTGTAAAAAAAATNTCATTCTCTCTGACAAATTTAGCGATGTCCCAGACAACTAAAAAATAATCNGGGAAACTTGTCTGTTCTATTACTTTCAATTCGTATTCAAGTCGGGCTTTATATTCTTGGCTTTTATGTTGGACTTTTTCTTCATATCCTTTCCAACATATTTCGGCCAAATATTGATCNGAGGTCATGCCNNTGGGNACAGGGAATTCTGGCAGCCTTGCTTGGGAAAAATCCAATTCCANTTCACACATCTCNGCAACCATTTCAGTATTGGCAATAGCNTCAGGAGAATCAGGNAAAAGTGACATCATTTCATCATGTGTTTTTAGATGATAAGAATCTTCCTCAAATCTCATCCTCCTATCATCTTGAANGTTGGTATTGGTTTGAATACATAGTAGAACCTCATGATCAATAGCATTTTGCTTGTCCACATAATGNGAATCATTTGTGGCGACCAATGGGATTTGTGTTTCAATATTTAGTCGTAATAAACCTTTGTTGATTTCCGGTAATTCAGGAACACCGCCNTGTTGCATCAACTCCAAAAAGTAAGAGCCAAAGACCTCTTTATACCATCCGGATACTGCTTTCGCCTCATCATGCCTCCCTTGTGCAATCAACCAAGGAACCTCTCCACTCGGGCAGCCTGATAATACTGCCAGTCCGGATGAATGAGCTTCAAGGAGTTCTCTATCGACCCTAGGTCGCCGGTAATAGCCCTCTAAATGTGAGGATGTAACCAATTTAACTAAATTTTTATAGCCAGTGGGGTTTTTTGCGAGAACCGTCAGGTGGTGTATTTTATCGGATGGGTTACGGTCAAAGCGGCTGCCTGTAGCAACATACATCTCACATCCAATTATTGGTTTTACTCCGTTCTTCTTGGCTTTCCGGTAAAAATCGACAGCACCATAAAGACCTCCATGGTCAGTTATAGCCAAACTTTTCATGCCTAGGGATGCCGCTTTATCAACTAAAGGGTCCAATCTTGCCAATCCGTCCAACATGCTGTATTCGGTATGCACGTGAAGATGTGTGAACAAGTGAGCTACCTTTAAAAGTGATTTATGGACCTAATTACTGGAGAAGACGCCAACCAAGTCATTTAGTATGGGCTTACAGTGCCAGTATCATGTGATTATAGTGCCAAATGTATCTTGGTGCGCAAGGTGTCGGGATAGAAATTCAAGGTCAATATCAAAAAAAAAGGCCCCCAGAACAATCTGGAGACCTTTTCATTTTCTAATAGTTTCTTCTTAGTAATCCATAGGAGGCATTGCTGGCGCAGGCGGGGTTGCTTCCGGAATATCACTTATCAAGGATTCTGTAGTCAGAACCATCGCAGCAACACTAGATGCATTTTCAATAGCAGCTCTCGTAACTTTTGCAGGGTCCATGATCCCTTCTTCTAATAAGTTACCGTATACCCCAGTTTCTGCATCGTATCCATAGTCGCCCTCACCTTTCAGGGTTTCGGCCAAAATGACCTCTCCTGAAACACCCGTATTCTCAGAGATCAACATAAGGGGTTTCACTAGGGCCGCTTTCAAAATATTGACCCCGGTCTGTTCATCCCCATTGAGATCTAAGGCGTCTAAGGACTCGCGCGCCCGAATCAGGGCCAGTCCACCACCAGGAACAATGCCTTCTTCTACGGCAGCTCTGGTTGCTGACAGGGCATCTTCAACTCGATTCTTCTTTTCTTTCAGCTCTACTTCCGTAGCAGCGCCCACTTTTATTATGGCGACACCGCCTGACAATTTGGCAAGCCTTTCTTGAAGTTTTTCCCGGTCGAAATCAGAAGTGGTTTCCTCTATCTGGGCTCTAATTTGATTTATCCTTCCTTGAATCAGGCTTTCATCGCCATGACCTTCAACAAAGGTGGTCTCCTCTTTGCTAGCAACAACTCTACGTGCACGTCCGAGATCCTCAACTGTCACTGAATCCAACTTTCTTCCAACCTCTTCGCTAATTACTACCCCACCCGTCAAAATAGCCATGTCTTCCAACATCGCCTTCCTGCGATCGCCAAAACCAGGAGCCTTGACAGCAAGTACGTTCAAGGTACCTCGCAATTTATTCACCACTAAGGTCGCTAATGCCTCACCTTCAATATCTTCCGCAATGATAATAACGTTCTTGCCTATTTGTAGAACCTTTTCTAGTGCTGGCAGCAAATCAGATACTGCCGAAACCTTCTTGTCGGTAATGAGTATGTAGGGGTCCTCAATGGATGATTCCATACGATCTTGGTCCGATATGAAGTAAGGGGATATATATCCCCGATCAATCTGCATTCCTTCAACGAATTCCTGTTCGTAATCAAGGCCCTTGGATTCCTCAACAGTAATTACACCATCTTTCCCAACCTTCTCCATAACGTCAGCTATAAGATTTCCCATGTCATCGTCGTGAGCAGACAAGGAAGCTACCTGNCCAATCTGCACTCTTCCCTCAACTGGGGTAGACATGTCTTGAACAGCAGCCCTCAACGTTTCAACAGCCTTATCTATACCTCTCTTAATAGCCATTGGGTTCGCCCCGGCAGCTATGTTTTTGAAACCCTCATGGATGATAGCCTGTGCCAGTACTGTGGCAGTTGTGGTTCCATCCCCTGCTACATCATTGGTTTTGCTAGCAGCTTCTTTGAGAAGTTGTGCGCCCATGTTTTCAAAGGCGTCTTCTAATTCAATTTCTTTCGCAATGGTCACACCATCACTACAAACCTGCGGTGGNCCAAACTTCTTATCCAAGACAACATTCCGACCCCTTGGACCCAACGTGACCCCAACAGTATCAGCCATGGTATCTATACCACGTTTCATTGCAGCTCTGGCGTCTTCACTGAATGTCAGTTGTTTTGCCATTACTTCCTCCTACTTTTTTCAGTTACATATGATTATTTCTTAAATAGAATGTCGTCTTCTCTAAGCACTAAATATTCTATGCTTCCCTCTTTGTACTCTGTACCAGCGTACTTGGAATAAACGACACTATCGCCGACCTCCAATTCCATTGGCACTCTAGCCCCTTCGTCTGTAAGCCTTCCAGGACCTACGGCAACAATTGTTCCTTCCTGTGGCTTTTCTTTAGCTGTATCGGGTATGTATATCCCTCCGGAGCTAACTTGCTCCTCGCCTTCCAAGGGTTCCACAACTACTCGGTTACCCAGCGGTTTGAAAGAAGTAGTCATGAAAATAAACCTCCTAGTCTACTTACTAAAACCTGTTTTATTAGAATACCAATCTAACGCTTATTCAAAAACTCTAAACAGTTCATGAAAAAGACGTAGTTATTGGCAAATCGGCTTCTAATGGTAAGTCAGCTACAAAATCATTGTCAACAGCAATCTACTTTCAGTCTGAGCGGCTAGGAATCAATCGCTACTATGATTGCTACTGCTATTGAGTAATAGTCATCCATTTACCCATGTAGAACAAAAGTGGAGAACCCTTAGATATTTCGATTTCTGACACCTCACCGATGAAAACCGTATGATCGCCTTCCTTATGAGCATTAACAACCTGACAATCCATAGAAGCAAGTGAGCCTTCCAAGAAAGGAGTGCCGGTCTCAGTGAACCTAAACATTGCAGGGCTGATAACGCCAGATGGTGGATCTGACTTGGCATAATATTCCGCTATGGCTTTTTGGCCTTCCGCCAGTATATTGATCCCGAATTTGCCAGTTGATTCAAGTATAGGGTAGGTTTTTGCAGAATGGCCAACGCATACCATTGCCAGCATGGGTTCAAGGGAAACTGAAGCGATACCGTTGGCGGTCATGCCATGAACAGACCCATTTTCCTCAACAGTGGTTATTAGAGAAACTCCTGTTGCGAAACTACCCCACGCCTTTCTAAAAAGATCGGAATTGGACAAGAGAAAACCTCCAAATCACCCTTATTTATTTCTGCTCAACTACGGTAAACATAGCGATTATATAAAACCGACCACTAATTGCCTACAAAGGTAGAAAATTAAAACTGAATTGCCCTATTAATTGACACCCATTCTTCCGGCAAAATAGAATTCACGTATATATAGATTAAAAATCATTCAAGGTGTTTAATTCTTGGCATGCCCACTACAGCTTATATTTTAATAGAGACTGCTGCAGGAAAAGCAGGAGATGTATCTAATGCCCTAATAGCCCTGGACGAGGTGGTCACTGTGGATGCTGTGATAGGTCCTTATGACATCATTGCCGTCACAAACACAGAAGGACAAAACACAGTAGGGGATTTGGTAATATCAAAAGTGCATGTGATCCCAGGAATAGTAAGGACCGTTACATGCCTTGCTGTGACCCCTAGTTAAAAAAGACCATACACAAACTGCACATTGAATATAAAACTATGAACATAATTTTAAGGATTTAAAAGATGGATTTTGAGTTTTCAAATCAAGAGCTTTCATTCAGAAATGAGTTGTCGGCATGGTTGAAAGAGGAGCTAGCAAATAGGCCTCACGGAGGTGGAGATGATGCAGATGCCGAATGGGCATTTGGACTAGAAATGCGCAAGAAACTCGCAGACAAAGGATGGCTCACAATGGCGTGGCCAGAAGAATATGGTGGGCAAGGCGTCTCGCATATGATGCAGGTGGTTTTCGCTGAGGAAATGTCCTATAACCGAGCCCCTGGAAGGGATGTTTTCGGAACCCGAATGATGGCACCTACTCTGATGATACATGGAACAGAGGAACAAAAAAGAGAGTTTTTACCGCCGGTATCAAAAGGGGAAGTTCAGTGGTGCCAAGGCTATTCCGAACCAGAATCCGGATCTGATCTAGCCTCTCTTCAAACAAGGGCGGTAGAAGACGGCGATGATTTCATCATAAATGGCACCAAGATATGGACATCTAGCGCTCATCGTGCCGACCATATCATGGTACTTACAAGGACGGATCCAGACGCGCCAAAACATAGAGGCATTAGCTTTCTTTTATGTGATATGAATACGCCTGGGTTAACGGTTAATCCGATAATCAATATGGCAGGAGACCATGGTTTTAACATGGTCACCTTCGACAACGTAAGAGTGCCCAAAAAGAATCTCGTGGGTGAACAAAACAGGGGATGGTACGTTGGTGCTACTTTACTGGATTTTGAAAGATCAGGAGTCGATTATTCAGCAGGAGGAAGAAGGGTTCTCGAAGAATTAATAGCATATGCGAAAGATAATGACCAAAACGGTTCCTTGATAGCTGATAATCCCATCATGCGCAACCGGTTGGCGGATCTTGCTATTGAAGTCGATGTTAGTCGTTTGATTTCATACAACATTGCATGGATGCAAGGTGAAGGTCTTGTCCCCAACAAAGAGTCATCAATGGGAAAAGTGGTCGGCACAGAGTTGCAACAGCATTTAAGCGAAACAGGAATGCAAATGCTAGGATTACACGGTCAATTGGAACCAGGTTCAAAATACGCTCCTATGCAGGGCAGAATAGAACATATGCATTTGACCAATGTTTCTGAAACAATACAGGCAGGCACTTCAGAAATTCAGAGAAACATAATAGCCACCCGGGGATTAGGGTTACCCCGAGGCTAGCTAAAGTAGTAGAATCAGGGACCTCATATTGTAAGGAGTAACTACAAAATGGATTTTAAATTTGAAAATGTTGACGAAGATTTTCGTTCAGAGATCAAGGACTTTGTTGAAAAAGAACTTCCTTGGAACTGGAGAGAGGAAGACTTAGACCCAGAAGACGAGAAGGATTCCGTACTAGTGAGGGATTTCAAAAGGAAATTGGGAGACCAAGGCTGGCTTACGATGGCTTGGCCAAAGGAATACGGAGGACAAGCTGCCAGCCATATGAGGCAAGTTGTATTCAACGAGGAGATGGCCTATAGAGGCATATCTGCTGGAGATGCCGGCATAAGAATGGTAGGACCTATTCTTATGCTCTANGGAACCGACGAACAAAAAGAACAATTTTTGCCNAAAATTGCTAGCGCTGAGATCAACTGGTCTCAAGGATATTCCGAACCTGATTCTGGGTCTGACCTCGCCTCGCTCCAAACAAGGGCTGTTGAGGATGGAGACGACTTTGTTGTCAGTGGTTCAAAAATATGGAATTCAGCACATGCAGATTCTGATTGGATGTTCATGCTGGTTCGAACTGAACCGGATGCACCGAAACACAGGGGAATAAGCTTTGTACTTACAGAACTGGAAGGTCAAGAAGGGGTAACCATAGAGAAAATTCCTATGATGTGGGATGCATATCGTGGACTAGTCACCTTTGACAATGTCAGGGTACCTAAGAAAAACCTCGTCGGCGAACAAAACAGAGGTTGGTATGTAGGGGCGGCATTATTAGACTTTGAAAGATCTGGCGTTGACCGGCCAGCAAGGGCGAAAAGAGTCCTTGAAGATCTCGTCGAATTCTGTAAAGAGAATAAAAAAAATGGCAGGCTGTTGGCGGATGACCCAGTGATAAGAAACGAACTTGCAGAGCTGGCTGTCCAAGTCGAAACAACTCGCCTNATGTGCTATAACGTTGCCTGGATGCAAAGTCAGGATCTCATACCTAACAAGGAAGCTTCCATAACGAAAGTATATGGAACAGAAACAGTAAATAGGCTNTATGGGCTTGGGGTAAAAATCATGGGTCTATACGGTCAACTTGACCCGGATTCTAAGTGGGCACCNCTGAGAGGCAGGATTGAAAATGCCTGGCTTCGTTCATTCGGTGGCATGGTAGCTGCTGGCACCTCAGAAATACAAAGAAACGTCATTGCACAGAGGGGGTTGGAATTACCTCGAGGTTAAAGCCTCCTGTATTCCAGTAAATCTTTTAACATCACAGGAGACAAGGAATGGATTTAGGATTAAACGAAGCGCAACAGATGCTTAAAACAACAGCTCAGGACTTTCTCTCGACAGAATGNCCTGACACATATGTAAGGGAGATGGAAGAGGATGAACGAGGCTACACTCCTGAGCTCTGGACCAAAATCGCAGAGCAAGGATGGCTGGGTCTTATAATTCCCGAACAATANGGTGGAGTGGAGCTGGAATTTCAGGATTTAGTAGTCCTCCTGGAGGAAATGGGCCGCTACATGCTCCCGGGACCTTTTTTCTCGACGGTNGTCCTAGGCGGAATGTCCATCATGGACGCAGGCAATGAAGAACAGAAGCAGGAATATTTGCCGAGAATTGCGGAAGGTCAAATCATAATGACGCTGGCATTGACTGAGCCAAGTGCAAGATGGGACGCCGCAGGGGTAGAACTAACAGCAACGGCCACCGGTGATTCCTACACACTCAACGGGACAAAATTATTCGTACAAAACGCACATGTATCGGATTACATGGTGGTAGCAGCCAGAACAGGAACCTCAGAGGAAAATATCAGCCTGTTTGTAGTNCCAACACAGTCAGATGGAATAAACCAGACACTTCTAAAGACTATTGCTTCAGATAGACAATCTGAGGTTGTNTTTAACGATGTAAAGGTCCCTTCATCTGCCTTGTTAGGGGAAGAAAACAAAGGNTGGGAAACGATCCAAAAAGTCATGCAATGGGGAGCTATCGGCAAATGTGCCGAGATGTCTGGTGGAGGCCAACAGGTATTAGATATGACTGTTGATTATGCCAAACAGAGAACCCAATTCGGACGGCCGATAGGAAGTTTTCAAGCGATACAACACCACTGCGCAAATATGGCCACGGATGTTGAAGGTTCCAAATTCATCACTTACCAAGCAGCTTGGCGTCTATCAGAAGGATTACCTGCAGATAGGGAAGTTGCTATGGCCAAAGCCTGGGTTAGCGATGCATACAGGAGGGTCTGCGCGCTTGGCCACCAATCCCATGGGGCAATAGGATTCACCAAAGAGCATAATATGCAACTGTACTCCCGTAGGGCTAAAGCGTCTGAAATTATGTTTGGTGACACAGACTTCCACTTGGAAAGTGTTGCAAATATAATTGGATTGTAAAAACGTTACTGACGGTGTTTTAAAAAGAACCTTTGCCTAACCAGCAGGGGTTCTTTTTATTTATAATGTCTATAATGAAACCACGAACAGAGCATGTTGTTTGTACAGATGTATTCAAAATATTCAAAGTCGCAGACCTTGAAGTAGTAGCTTTACGCGGATTAGATCTTACCGTTTACGAATCTGAGGTAGTTGCGCTAGTCGGAGCAAGTGGCAGCGGCAAAAGTACACTGCTCAATATACTGGCAGGGTACGACTCCCCTTCTGCCGGTCAAGTTACCATCGCCGGCAAAGATCTTCTCAATATGAAATCCAGTGAAATTGAGGAATTTCACAGAGAAGAAGTCGGTTTTGTATGGCAGCAAGTATCAAGAAACCTTTTCCCATATTTAACGTCATTGGAAAACGTGGCACTCCCAATGCTGCTTTCGACAACCTCCGATTCAGAGCGGAAAAACAGATCCGAACATCTATTAAACATGGTTGGCATGGGACATAGGTCAGATCACATTCCGGACCAACTCTCTGGAGGGGAGCAACAGAGAGTATCAATAGCTGTAGGAATGGCAAATGACCCGTCTCTGATCCTAGCTGATGAACCAACAGGNGAGCTAGATGACAGGACCGCATCAGAAATCTTGGATTTATTTGGGAAAGTGAACCAAGAAAGCAAAACAACCATTATCATTGTTACTCATGANCCAGATATAGCCTATAAGGTGGGCAGAGTCATTGTAATCAAAGACGGCAAAACCTCATCAGAAATCCTCCGNCGAGATTTGGATAGCAAAATCAGTGGTGAAATGGACAAAACAAAGCCNCTAGAAGAGTCTTTNCTAATTGATTCTAACGGNAGAGTTCAGCTACCCAGAGAATTGTTACAGACTACTGGTATCACCGATAANGTCAAAGCAATTGCTGAGAATGCCTCNATAAGAATACAGCCTTCAGAAGAACCACCTANTAAATANAATATCTAATGACCNATCACAAACCACTTCTAGAATTAGTCAATTTATCCAAATCGTATGTTTCAGAATCTGAAGANATAAATCCTTTAAGAAACATTAATTTAAAAATCTATAAAGGCCAGTTCATTGCCGTCGTAGGGAGGTCNGGATCAGGGAAAACAACCCTCCTGAATGTCATGGCAGGATTAGATNAACCTACGAGCGGAGATATCTTGATTCAAGGGTCAAATATGACTGCAATGGATGAAAATGCATTAACTGAAATTAGGAGAACTACAATCGGTTTCATATTTCAATCNTTTGGACTACTTCCCNTNCTNTCTGCTTTTGAAAACGTGGAACTACCATTGAGAATATCTGGAGTGGANCACAATGANCGATTNAANAGAACAAAAGAAGCCCTTGACATAGTGGGGCTCAATCCCAGGTCTAACCACAGACCCTACGAGCTTTCTGGCGGTGAACAACAAAGAGTGTCAATTGCCAGGGCTATTGTCACNAAACCAGCCATCATTTTAGCAGATGAACCGACCGGGGAGCTTGACTCAACAAACGCTAAATCCATATTTGGCTTATTTAAAGNTATGGTGGTTGAACAGGGAATGACCATCATTGCCGCAACCCATGATTCTTCATTGCTATCCATGGCAGATGAGGTAAAAGAAATAAGGGATGGNGCATTGTATGAAGTTCAATCNACAGATCAAAGATATCGTTAAATAATAGCTATCACCTAATCCAGAAATATATCTTTAATGACCTTTTTATTGTAATATCGACTCACCTCTCTGTTTAAATGCTAAATTGATTTTCTGAAACTGCGGCTCTACATAATAGTTACCCAAAAGAGTTGCAATTGAATAATAAAAATTACGAATCTGAGTTAAGAACCCGACTTGACCAATATCTCTCTAAACCCTTTTTAACATCACAGGGTGATACTAATAAACACCATCAATCTGTTATTACTTGCTATTCTTACCATTGTCCGTTTTCAAGAAAATGTGCCATCAAAACTCAAAGGCCTTCCAAGGTTTCGATAAGGCAATGCCTTAGATTCCTCCCTGAAGAAACCAAGCCCTTCGGCACTTTATCTGAACTTGCCCTCGACTTATTGTCTGCCACAGAACAAAGAGGAGAAGAACTTAGTAANCGAACAAAATCAATACTTGATCAANACAGACCCAACGGACCCTTAAGACAACGGTTATAATCGCCAAATACATATAATCGCTAGGAGAAATGATGCCAGATAATTTATTTGACTTACATGGCAAGACGGCCTTAATTACAGGTGGCAACGGTGGAATTGGGTTAGGAATAGCCAACGGGTTCGCGGAATCAGGTGCGAACATAGCAGTAGCCGGCAGAAATACTACAAAAACGGAAGAAGTGGTCGCGGCTTTGTGTGACCGGAATACATCTGCAATAGGCATAGAAGTTGATGTAGCCAACCAAGAGTCGGTAGAAGACATGATTACGAACACCTTAGAGGCTTTCGGACAAATCGACATACTAGTTAATAATGCTGGAATTGGAATACGAAATTTACCTCACGAGTACAATCTGGAAGATTGGAACAAAGTAATTAATATAAATTTGACTGGGGCATTCCTCTGCTCCAAAGCAGTTTATCCAAATATGAAAACCCGAGGTTCAGGAAAAATAATAAATATCGGATCCATGACCTCGATATTTGGCTTAGACTGGGCCATCGCATACGCCTCTAGCAAAGGAGGTATCGTGCAGCTTACCAAAACGTTGGCTGTATCATGGGCAAAGGATGGGATACAGGCCAACTCTATATTACCTGGATGGATTCACACAGACCTCACCCAGGGAATTAAAGATAATTACCAAGATAGGTATGATCACATACTTTCCAGAATTCCTGAGAACAGATGGGGGGAACCAGCAGACCTTTCCGGCACCGCCATTTTTCTTGCAAGCGACGCTTCCAACTATGTAACAGGTGTCTCTATCCCAGTAGATGGCGGATATACATCCTTCTAACCCTTTATAAAGGCAACCAATGTCAGAACCAATTACACTTAATATCGAAAATCAGATTGCTCGAGTGACTTTTAACAGACCCGAACAACATAACGCTATCAGCTACAACGGCTGGTTGAAATTAATAGAAATTGTTAACAAAATAGAAGAAGATTCATCAATCAGGTCAGTGGTATTTTCCGGTGAGGGAGAAAAGGCCTTTTCAGCCGGAGCTGATATCAAAGATTTTGAAACACATCGGAAGGATTCAAAAACCGCTAAAACTTATTCAATAGCTTTTGATGGAGCTCTCGATGCTATCGAAGCCCTATCGGTGCCTACTATTTCCATGATTCGTGGTATATGTGTCGGTGGAGGCTGTGAGCTATCTATGGCAACTGACATCCGCATAGCATCTAATAAAAGCAGGTTTGGCATCCCTGTAGCAAAATTGGGTATTTTGGTTGGCTATAGAGAAATGAAAAGACTTGTGAATCTGGTTGGACCTGGCAATGCCTCATATATTCTTTTGAGTGGAAGATTAATTGATAGCGCGGAAGCATTCCGTATGGGCTTGATAACACAGCTAGTAGAAGATTCTGAACTTGAGGAAACTGTCTTAAATTTGGCCAACGAGATTACACCGCTTGCTCCTCTTTCTCAAAAGAGGCACAAAATCATTTTGCAAAATGTAATTAGCAACCAATCGTTAGATGGATTAGATCAAGAGCTCCCATACACCAATTTTGATAGTGCCGATTTTCAAGAGGGCAAAGAGGCTTTCATATCTCGCAGACCCCCTAACTTCAAGGGTAGATAGGCAAGATTAGGGGCTGATATAAGTTTTAGACGTTATCCTGTATAAATTCCAAAATACGCCTCTCCATGTATGCTCTGTCTTCCAGACGACGCGGCATATGTCTTTCCTCTGGAAAAACCAGAAGATCATAATCTTTACCGGCCTCATTAAGAGAATTTATTAGTCGAGCAGTATGCCTAAAGTGAACATTCTCATCCACGAGACCATGAACCAGCAAAAGCTTTCCTTCAATTTCAGAAACGTATGACATAACACTGCTTTTTCTATAACCTGCTATGTTCTCTTCAGGCATTCCCATATATCTTTCAGTGTAATGAGTATCATAGCCGTCCCAACTAGTCACCGGTGCCCCTGCGACTGCAGCTTTAAACAAATCTGGCCGCTTGGCTAAACACATTAAAGACATATAGCCCCCATAACTCCACCCATAGACTCCTAACCTTTCTTTATCC
>PAON01000018.1:0-27546 GCA_002708495.1 Dehalococcoidia bacterium
ATAGAGCCCTACTACTTTAGATCTGCAGAAGACGGACATATGCCAGAATTGTACAAGGCTATAAAAGATTTCATATCAACTGGTACTTCAAGCCATAGGGGATTCAAACCAGTTTCAGAAAAAGAGTGAAATTACCTATGCCTGTTATAAGGAAACTTACCTCTGAAATTTCTGCTTTGATAGCAGCCGGAGAGGTGATTGAACGACCGGCTTCAGTGGTGAAAGAGCTAGTGGAAAACTCTTTGGATGCGGGTGCAGACAGAATATATATTTCTACATCCGGGGGCGGTATCGATTCAATTGTTGTATCTGACAACGGTAAGGGCATCAATCCTGAAGAAGTAGAAGTTGCTTTTGAAAGACACTCAACGAGTAAAATATATACTCAATCAGATCTGGATCATATAGATACTTTAGGTTTTAGAGGAGAGGCACTTTACAGCATATCTTCAGTGTCCCGGGTGGAACTTGCAACTAGACCAAGAGGTGAACTCAAAGGTGTACGCGTAGGTTTAAATAACCATGCCCTCATCTCCAAATCTATCGCAGGCATCGATTACGGCACAACAATTTCTGTTTCTGAACTTTTCTCACAATTTCCAGCCCGAAAAAAATTCTTTAAATCCGAGTCTGCTGAAGGAAATCGGATTCATACTTTGATACAAAAATTTGCTATATGTAATCCCCGGATCGCTTTTGAATTAAATCAGGATTCATCTAGGCCATTCAGGACATCAGGCTCCGGAATTTTGAGAGATGTCATGGCCGCAATATTAGGGATATCCGAGGCCTCCAAAATGATCGAAATACCAGAGGATTACGACCAAGATTGGCAAGGACCTGTAGTATCTGGAATCATAGGAGCTCCAGACCAAAAACGTTCGAATAGATCTCGTATTTTCCTATGTGTTAATGGACGATTAGTACAGAGCAGAACCCTTTCATTTGCTGTTGAACAAGCGTATAAAGGATTTTCTTCGGACAATAAGTTTCCTATCGGAGCAATCACACTTCAGGTACCTTTGGATGAAGTGGATGTGAATGTTCATCCTGCTAAAACTGAAGTACGTTTCAAAAATGAAAGCCAAGTCTTTTCCGTTGTTCAAGGAGGCATCAGGAGTACGCTTCTAATGCAATCTCCTGTGCAGCCCATAATAAATTACACTCGGAAAGATTCCAAATTTACGGAAGGTATAGAGCCTTCTGCATTTTGGCCAACAGCGCTTAGTACGGATGGTTTTCAAGCTGTGGAAACTCTTAGCTCCAACACCTTTGCAGAACAAAATTCTATTAGCCCATACCAAGAAGTGCTTCCATTGCTCCGTGTCTTGGGACAAGTATCTGATACATACATTGTGTGTGAAGGACCTGACGGTATTTATATGATTGATCAACATGCTGCGCACGAGAGGATAATTTTCGAGAAAATTGTTGCGGATGCTAAAGGAAGAACAATTGAGACACAAATGTTACTTGAGCCTATAGATCTGGAACTCGATTCGAACCAAGAAATATTAGTTGAAGAAAATAAAGATATTTTTAATGCCTTCGGAATGACTCCAGAGCCATTTGGGCCCAATTCCTATTTAATACGAAATGTACCCAAATTGTTAGCAGAGGCGGATCCAAGAGACTCATTCCATAAAATGTTATCTGCTTTAAGTGAACAGATTGAATTCAAATCTTGGGAAGACAAAGCTGCCTATTCACTCGCATGCCACGCGGCTATCAGAGCTGGCAAAAAGATGTCTTATCGNGAAATGTCCCTTCTTGTGAAGCAATTAGAATCTTGTCTGCAACCCAATAATTGCCCACACGGTCGNCCGACTATGATCAATATGAACANGAACCATTTAGAGCGGGAATTTTCTAGAATTTANGTTAAATAANTCGGTNAAATACCTANATCTCNATTATAGAAACCGTACAGCGATACGANCAAAAATAAACCNGATAANCCNAACATTACAGCGAAACTTGTTTCATTCAGCCCGTTTATCAATACTGAACGGCCATCATAATAATTAAAAAGGGATGTATATTTCAAGGAATTCAAACCATTGAGCAACCCTGATATTACCATCATCACATAGCTAAGCCCGACAAACCCACTTCCAACACCCAATGCGAGCCCCTTTCTTCCTTTGAGTGACTGGATGGACATAGTTATATAAGCCACAGTCGTACCNAAAATCCATCCCATAGCAGTTGCANAAAACACGTTAGTCAAAGACACATCGAATGGAAAAAGGAGCGATCCGGTCGCAATACCAACCCATAGAAACCCACTGACAATCCCCAGTTGGATCATTATTCCNAGAGATTTCTCCAGTACCACTCTGCCTCTGCTTATTGGGCTAGCCAGGATAAGTTCAATAGTACCTGATTCTTCTTCTGTACCGATTGCNGAGGCTCCTGCTGATACCGCAATGACTGCTAGTAGGATAGGGAATAATAGTCCATAAAGTTCTATTCCCANCCAAATTTCGGGTGTGACAGCGTCTTCCGAAATTGGTCCTATCATGGCCTCCATCAGTTTGGGTGCATTACCTATCATATCGGTGATTTCACCTTTAAAAGAGTCATAAAGACCGGTGAACACTAAAGCTAAGATAAACATTGAGACCGACCAAATCAAAATGTTTTTCCATCTTGAGATGATATAAATAGAGAAGATGTAATTAAGCATGAGGTCAATCCTCGTAGTACTTCATAAATATATCTTCGAGACTGGTTTCCTCTTCAGAAAGATCTATNGGATCATGCTTAGAAAGCTTTCTGANGAATTCTGAAATATCCCCTTTAACAGTCACAGTTAATTTNTTCTTATTTTGGGTTANTTCAGATACNGAGTCTATTTTTTCAAATTCGCCTATGTCAGGTGATGTCGGAAACGTAACGATGTATCTCCTGAGACTAAATTCAAAATCTTCCCTAATACTTTCAGTTGCTATGAGTCTTCCTGACTTAATGAATGCTGCTTTATCGCAGATATGTTGTACTTCATTGAGGTCATGAGATGACACGAAAACGCTATTCCCAAGGTGCTTCATTTCGAGGACCATTTCATAGAAAATCTGCTTCATCAAAGGGTCTAACCCACTGGTGGGCTCATCTAATATCAGCAATTTTGGTTGATGCATGAAGGCTTGGATCAACCCAATTTTCTGTTTATTCCCNTTTGATAGTGTCCCTATTTTTGCTTGAAGCGATATCTGTAACCGATGGCTCAGGTCATTGACATAATCCCAATTAGTGCTTTTCCCTAACCCNGTGAGGTATTTAAATAATTGGTAACCAGACATGGAGTCATAAAGTGAAATATCGCCTGCCAAATAGCCGATNTGATTCTTGATTGCAACACTGCTTTTTACGCTGTCTAGCCCAAATATGCTGATTTTACCGTCGGATGGGGTTAGAAAATTAAGTATTGANCTTATTGTGGTGCTTTTTCCTGCTCCGTTGGGACCAAGAAATCCAAANACTTCACCTTTCTCCACTTTCAGGTCTAGCCTGTCAACCGCAATTTTAGTTCCATAGTTCTTGGAAAAACCCGTAATTTCNACAGGTATATCGGTTGTTATGGAATTCATACTGATCTTTAAGTNTCGCCTTCGTCTGACTCAGATGGGCTGGGCATATCCTGACTACTGGGGGGCCATTCCGTTTTCTGATCGAGTCTAGATACAGGTATAGCTGGTACTGTTTGTATCTCAACTCCGACTTTAACCCCTAATTCAAGAGANAACCTCGCTGCGGCTTCATTNTCAGGAGCTTCAAGAATAGTTATAAAATCGTGATCCCCTAGAACTGCATATAACCCCATGCAATGAACATCAGAGAGGTCGCTAGAATGAGCAGCATGGAGGACTATTTCAGGGTCATCCTTAACTAGGTGCCTTCCTTCTTGCGTAAGAGTCATCAATAAAAAATAAGTAGAAATTTTATTACCTCTATCTTGTCAGTTAGTTCGGAATGGAGGGAATTGGTTGAGGACCTACCAATTTAGAAGGCAAGGTTTTTGATCCTTCCAACCTTGATCAGAAGGGAAGATAGTGTTCATCATTACTCTTTCAACATCCCCATCAAACCAGGATTCCACCGTTGACCTCCACTTTTTGTAGTGAGGAGCATTTCTATGTGCATCCAGCGCAGACTGGGTTTCATAAACTTCGTATAAATGGAATTTATTCGGGTCTTCAGCATTTCGAAGGATATCGAACCTGTAGCACCCTGTTTCGTCTCGAACAGACCCTTGGCTGTCACCGAAGCTGGCTTCAGTAAATTGCTCTGCATAACCATCTTTTATTTGTATCGTGACAAATATTGAAATCATAATCTTCCTCGGTGTAATTGTAGGATTTAGTGGACCCGGGTAGTTTTAGTCAACTAGATTATATCAGCGAGTCGCATCTAATTCTTGCTACTTGTAGCTTAATTTTCTTCTAAGAGTTCTGCAGGATGTTTTAAATGCCAATCAGTTTGCTGTTGAAATCGATTGGCTAAGTTCAAGACTGAATTTTCAGCATATACTTGTCCTACAAACTGGATGCCTGTAGGCAAACTGGCTTTAGTGAACCCGTTTGGGACTGAGATAGCAGGCAACCCGATTGAATTTCCTAGGGCGCCAAGGGTATCTCTTGCGTTTCCCCGGATGGCACCCCTGAACTCATCTTCCAAATTTGATGCCGGCGTTCCCTTGGTTGGTCCACACACAGCGTCATATTTTGACATTATCGGATCAATTTTCTGGGATATTTCGTCTCTTAGCCGTAGTGCCTTTAAATAATCCTTCGCAAGCACCGCGGTGCGGGCGTAAGGTCCATATTTATCTTCCGGTGCTGTAAGGAGGGCTGCGGTTCCGTTATTAGAAAATTCTTCAAAAATGGCACCAGATTCTGCTAACATGATTGTTCTAGTGATTGCTTCATACGGGTAGTCTGGAAAATTTATTTCTTCTATCTCACAAAATTGGCTGAGAGTGCCTAAACTTTCTTCGAAATTGCCCGCCACTTCTTCATCTATGTTAGTAGAAGCACTAGCTAACACTGCCAGTTTAAATTTACGTTTACTAGAATCAACACTATATTNGTAGAGCTTATCGCTTGCTGAAGGATCTTTGGAGTCTGGTCCTGCAATTTCGTTTAGCACGATGCCGCAGTCATCAGCAGATAAACATAGTGGACCTATTTTGTCTAGCGACCAGCTAAGAGCCATTGCTCCATATCTACTTACTCTCCCAAAAGTGGGTCTTAGGCCNGATACCCCACAATTGTTGGCTGGTGACAATATGGATCCCCAAGTTTCTGAGCCTATTGCGAAAGGTACCAAGCCNGTTCCGACTGCTGAACCAGATCCACTGGATGAACCTCCGGCCCACGTATTTTTGTCCCAAGGACTTTTGCACGGTCCTGTAAGAGAGGCATTTGGTTGCCTGTAACCCATTCCGCCAGCGAGTTCAATCATAGCCAACTTAGCCACTAATATTGCCCCAGAAGAGCACAACTTATTTATCACTGTAGCGTTGTATTGAAACGTTTGATGTCGGAATGGTTCTGCACCCCAAGTTGTTGGAATACCTCCGTCTGTGGCCAGTAAATCTTTCGCTCCATAGGGAATGCCATGTAAGGTTCCCCTATATACACCGGACATAATCTCTTTCTCAGCAGCCTCTGCCTGCTTCAAAGCTAGCTCATCTGTGACGGTGACGACGGAATTATATTCTGGGCCTAGTTTATTTAGCCGGTTTAGATAGTATTTTGTTATTTCAGTAGGGGAAATGTGTTTGTTTTCTATTTCTTTTGCTATGGATCGTAAATTTTTGAACAAAGGAGTCTTATTCATTTGCATCGCCTCTAAATGGCTGGTACGAATTTAACAGCGGAAAGCTATCATCCAATTTGGCTGATCTAATCTCATTAGCGTCAGTCAATATGCCGGCTATGGATTCCTTAATCTTCTCGACTTGATCATCAGAAATCAGATCAGTGAAATGTAGATTTACCAAGTCCCACATGATTTCTTTTTCACGTTCATGGTCATTTATATTCATGGTTGCCTTTCCTCCAATTTTACCTGCTGCCATAAATCATCCTGATTTTTCAATGCCAGATCAGAGAAATTTTGCCCTGCCTGTTCAGATAGTTTCTCCATGTTAGTGAATCTGGAAATAAATTTCCTATTAGCATGTCTCAATGCCTGTTCCGGGTCTATTCCGTTATGGCGGGCCATATTTGCGACTGTAAACAACAAGTCCCCGACTTCTTCTTGTTGTTGATCAAAGTTATTAGCGGCTTCGAATTCAGATAATTCCTCAAGTATTTTCAGGCGAATTTCATTAGAATCGTCCCAATCAAAACCGCACCTTGCTGCCTTTTGTTGTATTTTGAGTGCNCAGGAGAGCCCAGGCAAATTACTGGGGATACCATCCATTTCATAGTNTCTGGACTCTTTTTTTTCTTCTCGTTTCATTTTTTCCCAGTTGTCCTTTAACTCCTCAATAGAATCCACTGTTTGATCGGAAAAAACATGAGGGTGTCTACGAATGTACTTTTTNAGAGTGGATTCGAAGACGTCTGACCGGAAGAATGTACCTGACTCCTCCGAAAGTAGAATTTGGAATGCGATATGCAAAAGAAGATCACCTATTTCTTCCAGNCTCTCAGAATCTTGTTCATTTTCCGTGGCCTCTACTAATTCATAGCATTCCTCCAACAGCAGTGGAGATAATGTTTGTAAGGTTTGCTCTTGGTCCCAGGGACAGCCATCTTTGGAACGGAGTTGAGACACNAGTTGGAGAATTCCGTCAAAGGAAACAGGGAAAGGTAGTGATGTAGTCATTTTTCTATCCTCTAGGACCTTTGTTGACACTCTTCAGGGCGGGTCAATAAGCTTAGTAAGGTATGTACACTAGAATTTTCAATAACATTCTACAGGCCTTGTTTATTATTTGCGTTCCCCTGTTGCTCATAACCACTAATGTCAGAATAGTATTGAATTCAGCCACAATGTATGACTATGGATTCAACAAGTACAAAATTGAGAAATATACAGGTATAGAATTCGAACAATTACAAGCAGCTGGGCAGCAAATAAGAGATTATTTCAACAATGATTTGGAACAAATCACTATAAACATCTCGTTACATGGAGACAATATCCCCAATTTATTTAATGAGAGAGAGATTCTTCACATGTATGATGTGAAAAATCTTGTAAAAATGGTTTACATGGTTCAGTTATATTCCGCGATATTCCTTTNAGCAGGTTGTGTTTTTATGCTTTTTAATTCTTTCACTAATAGAAGAATTCTGGCTTTGAAGTATATCGGCAGAGGGGGGGTGCTCACTTTTAGTTTGGTGATAGCAGTTTCGATTTTGGCTATTATTGGATTTGACAGGCTATTTTTGTTTTTCCATTTGGTTAGTTTTAGTAATGATTTATGGGTTTTAGACCCAAGACACGACTATTTAATAGCCATGTTTCCGCAAGGATTCTTCTTCGACTGCACGGTTGTTATTGCCTTTCTTACTTTGGTGGAAGGAGGGATTTTGAGTTTGATACCCCGGGCCATTCGGCTTGTTGCGAGAAGATAATTGAGGCTTCCCTAATTTTCTATAGTGCCATAAATATTTTCTCCAGTAACGAGTATGGCGACTCTTCCATCTTTTTTCATGGCGTCATCGTAATTTTGCCAATTTGGGTGTTCTTTTCCCGCTGCTGATCTGTAGGCCGTGCGAAGGATATTCTTTAAAGTTTTTGGATCTGTTGTATCTTTGGAAAAAATAATAGCTTTACCTTCTAAGACTAGATACGGTCTCCAATTCGAATTCGAAATAAGTAGGGAGCATTCAGGAGTTCTATTTAAGTTTACAAATTTGGCTCTAGACTTTGTGGTAGTGAATATTGCGCCTCCTTTAAGGAATCCAACTGTGACAACACTAAGTTGAGTTGCACCGTTTGATCGTATTGTTGACAGAACCGCCTCGTGGTTGTGGTGAAGGAAATTTTCTACCCTTCTGGTACTAATATCCATTAACCTGGCTCCTTGGCTTGATTAAAATTCCTCTTCGTATAGGTAATAATCAGTTTCATGCATACCTAGAGTTTTATATACTTTTTGAGCGTTTCTATTATCTTTTTCAACATATAATCTGATCCCACAGCAATTTCCACTCGCTTTGGTACGTCGAATCACTTCACTATGCATAACCCGATATACCCCCTGTCTTCGATACTTAGCATCAACAAACACACTTTGAATCCAAAAGAACCAACCATTTCTCCAGTCGCTCCATTCAAACGTTACCAATAAGCTACCTATGATCTGTGAATCTGTCTCCGCGATTATATAGAAGCCTTTGTTAGGACATTTCAAAACTGATTCGACCCCCTTTCGAATTGTCGATTCTTTTAAAATTTTAGATTCTGTCTCTAAGGCCATTTGCTGCTGAAATCTAGAGATGGTTGGGGTATCAGATATACTTCCCTCTCTTATTGAAATTTGGACCATTATTGACCTCTCTTATTGAACCTGTATATTAGACGTGGTTATGGTGCATTTGCTGAAAATCGAATCTTTTAGGAGTATACGATAGGTGGAAAAAGTATTCAGTTCATTTGATGATGCGGTGTCAGATATTTTTGATGGTGCTGTCATTATGGTTTCTGGCTTTGGAGGTACGGGCGGGACAGCTCAAAATCTCATAGTTGCCCTGAGAGATCACGGCGCTTCCAATCTGACCATAATAAGCAATACTGCAGGCCTTGCGAGCCTTATGGGGTTTGGCACTTTACCAGGACACACGGCTGTTGACTGCGGAATTTTGATCGATAATGGTCAAGTAGGCAAACTCATAGCCTCTTATCCAGTTTCTCCTTCTCCTTCCAAGATAAATTCATTTGAATCTCATTTTCGGGAAGGAAAAATAGGTTTGGAATTGGTACCACAAGGTACTCTGGCTGAACGGATAAGAGCCGGTGGTGCTGGGATACCGGCATTTTTTACCCCCACTGGAGTAGGAACCGAACTGTCTGAAGGAAAAGAAATGAGGGAATTTGATGGGCGCAGTTATATAATGGAAACTGCTTTGAAAGCAGATTTCGCATTAGTTAAAGCACATAAAGCGGATACCTTAGGAAATCTTTCATACAAAGGCACTTCGCAGAATTTTGGTGCTGTTATGGTCAGATCTTCCGGGATTTCTATCGTAGAGGTGGACGAGATAGTAACCCCTGGTGAAATTGAATCACATTTGATAAATACACCGGCTTTATTCGTAGATAGAATAGTGAAAAGATGAAGCGATCTCAATATATTTCTGAGAGAGTTAATAACGATGCTTGATAGATTGCCGAGAGAAGTTATAGCAATGAGAGTAGCCCGAGAATTAAAGGATGGCGATATAGTCAATCTGGGATTGGGAATACCTTCACTGTGTTCTCAATATGTTCCGGAAGGGAGAACTATTCTCTATCACAGCGAAAGTGGAGTACTTAATTACGGACCCATGGCAGAAGAAGGCGAAGAAGATGACGACTTGATTAATGCCAGCGGACAGTTTCTTAGACCTACTTCTGGAATGTCTTTTTTTCATTCTGCTGATGCCTTTGGAATGATAAGAGGAGGCCACATTGATGTTACCGTTCTGGGTGCCTTACAAGTTTCAGAAAAGGGAGACTTATCAAATTGGATGCTTCCATCTAGAGGAATTGGTAATGTCGGTGGAGCAATGGACCTGGCTGTAGGTGCGAAAAGAGTAATCGTTGCGATGGAACATAAAGGAAGAGATGGGGAACCTAAGGTAGTATCTGAATGTAGTTTTCCTTTGACTAGTCCCACCTGCGTTAGCTTAATTGTTACAGATATTGCTGTTATTTCTGTGGAACAAAAAGGCCTAATCTTAAAAGAAACTGCGCCTGGCTGGGGGTTGGAAGATGTTCAAAAGGAGACTGAACCCGAGTTGATTCCAGCCGATGATTTAAAGGAAATAGAAATATAGTTATTACTGTAACGTAAAAATTGAACCGGATTCTGTTTTCGAAATTTCAATCTGCTGGTTGAAATTTTCTTTCATTGAATCAATGTGAGTTATGACTATGATCTTTTCAAAATCTTCGCTGATGGATTGTATGACTTCGATAAGCCTTTCTTGTCCTACCGTGTCCTGCGAGCCAAACCCCTCATCAATAAATAATATTGGTAACGGAGACCCTGACCTGGATGCAAGCAATTTTGACATTGCTATTCTGATTGCAAAGTCGATTCGAAAAGTTTCCCCTCCACTGAATGTTTCATAACTTCTAGTGCCTTGTTCATCAGATATAGTTATGTTTAGTTCTTCTGATGGGAGTCCCGTGGCTCTATCTGTTCTGCCTTCTTTCAATTCTAATTTTATGGTCATTTTATTGTCACTAAGGCGAGCCAGCAGTTCTTTAGCGGTATCTTCTAGCATTGGAACAGCTCTTTCTATCATTAATGCTTGAATCCCATTGCGGCCAAAAGCAGAAGCTAATTCTTCGTACAATTGAATTTCTTCATTGGTTTTTAATATTTCTAATCCTATTGATTTTATGTCTTCTTCAGCTTTATATATTTCCTCAATTTGGTAACGGGTTTGCTCACGCATTGTCACCGCATTAAGACTTTGTCCCTTCACTTCCTTAATTTTTGATTGAATCAAATTGATCTTCTGGCTCAAATCCTCCTCTTTAGTCATCATTTTCTCAATTCTTACTAGTTCCAATTTCCAGTTTTTTGTTTGCGATTGTCTGGCTTCCCTAATGGATTTGGTGTCCTCTATAGATTGGGTTACTGATATAAGCCTGTCTTTCGACCCTTGAAGTTGAACATGAAGCTCCAAATAGGGACTCAGTCGTTCAAGTCTAGATTCGAGGAGACTATGTTTTTTTTCAGTGTCTTCCAATTTTTTGAGCTTAAAATCTAGGGTTTTTAGCTGTTTTAATTCTTCAGAGTAAAATTGTTCAGAGTTAAGTTCTTCTTCCATTTGGGTCACATTCAATTTAATTGAGCTCAGCTCAATTGAAGAATCTTCACTTTTCCCCAATTGATTCATCAGATTAAATTTTAGTTTTTCTGTTTCTGTTTTCTTTTGAACTAAATTAGTTTGCTCTAATTCATTTTTAGTAATGAGGTCCTTTTTTTTATCAGTAAGGGTTTGGATTTTTTTTAAATTGGATTCGTATTCAGATTTGCTGGTTTTCCCCTCACGTTGAAGTCCGTCCCTTATGTGATGTTTGCTGCCGTCTGAAATAGATTGAAGGCAAAGCGGACAAGTTGCATCGGCATGGTTTATCATGTCAAATCTATTTCGGCTGTCAGACATCTGTGCCATTAAAGTTTTATTGGAGATTTGTAAAACTATTACCTCCTCAGACATGGCATTTGTTTTATCTAATAGGTGCTCTCTTTTGCCAATTGCGGTCTCCAAATATTGAAGGGTGGTGTTGGCAAGGTTGATTTCATGTAACAAGGTAGGAATGCTGTCTACTAATGGTTGGAGATCAGTTTTGATTCGGATCCATTTATTGGAAATTTGAGATTCTAATTTCAATTTTTCAATGGCTATTGTCTTTTCTATTACAGTTTTTTCTTCGTTTATTTTGTAAAAATCGGACATTAATGTAGAAGATTTACCATACTCGGATCTCAAATCTTGATATTCTTTATAGGCTGATTGAATCTCTTCAGAACGACTGGGCAAGGTTTTCAACTCACCTAATTCCTTTTTCCAGCGTATTTCTTGGACCAACATCAGGTCTATTTCTTTTTCTGACGCTTCAATTTGGTCAGACATTGTTTTTTTATTGGATATTTCAACTAATAAGGTTTGACGGATTAGGTTAAAGTCTTCCAATTTTCTACTAAGACTTTGTTCTTCTGATAATAGATTGCGGGACTCTTTTTNATACGTTTCCAATCTTTCAAGGANTAATTCNTTNTNTTGAANAGNTGAAGATTTGTNCTCTNNCANAGATTGTTGTACNNCNACATCATTTTGCAGTTGGCGGGAATGTTGTTTCGATGCTGATTCCAANCGTTCATAATATGAGAGGTCGAGTAAGTCGGCTAAAATCTTTTTCCTATCGGTTGGTCTAGANGATGTNAAGCGATTGGAATCCCCTTGTTTTAGATAAGAGGTGTTTATGAAGGTTTCATAGTCCATATTGAGTAAGCCGACTATTTTTTCCTCAGTTTCTCTTATGGTATTTTCCATCAGAGAGGTTGCGCTATCACCTATGATAATGGAGAGGTTTAGTTCTGATTTTCCTGATGAGGCACCTCTACCTTTTGTATAGGTGCGAGTAACCCGGTACCTGCTTTCNCCCGCAAAAAAATCTAGTTCTACAAACATACTNTTTCGAGCGATATTGACNAATTCATCNTGGGTTTTCGCTCTTGATTTTCCCCATATCGCCCATGTTATTGCGTCAAGTAAAGCAGTTTTACCATAACCGTTATCACCGGAAATACAGGCGATGTGGATCGGCTCAAGATTTAGGGAAGGAACATTTTCCCCATAACACATAAAATTTTCGACAGTTAACAACAATGGGATCATATCTAATCCGTCGGCCTGTAAATTACGTTAGTCTATATCTACCTCTGTTCCATTTAGGGTGCATACACTTTTTAGTGGTACTGCGGTTTTCACGAGACTTTCGGCGAAACAACCTTTTTTTGCGAGTTGGATAACTTCAATTAAATCATCTGNCGGATGGTCGGACTCAACATCGAAAAAACTCCTGACTTCGGTTACCCCGTTTTCGACTGTATTATCGGCTACCGAGCCTTTTAAATAGTAATCCATTTCAACATGGACCTTCGCTGAGTGTATTCCTACCTCTTTCATGGAAGCGTACCGCTTCAAATTAGTTAATAGTCAAAACCCNATNCCACCNACTATGTANGTAAGTGGAGAAGGGTAGTTATCATCCCCTCCCAACCGGGGTGGTTCATCAGAGTAAAAGGTAAATTTATCCCTTGTACCCATATGAAGCATTTTTTCAAGATGTTCGCATTCGACAGACACTGTCGAATTAAAAACATCTTTGGGTAGTTCGGACCCGACTGTAGATTGTGGTATGTCACTTGGCATTGTGGGATTCTCCTNGGGGTTTACGAANATATTCCAGCATCGTTTTGACGTTATAATTTGAACCTTCTGAAGTTAGNCTCTCGGCGGCAGCTGTTGCNGTGTCAATCGAAGTGAAACAAGGTATTCTCTTCTCCACTGCTGCCCTCCTAATATGGAAGCCGTCTTGTACAGCACTTCNATTACCGGTAATTGTATTGACCACGGCATTTACTGTTCCGTTAACGATTATATCTACAACATTAGGATGCCCTTCATTGAGCCGTTTTGGTATTGCTACCACCTTTTTACCCAATTTGCTGATAAGAGAGGCCGTACCTTCGGTGGCGAATAAATCATATCCTTCGTCAATCAGTTTTTGAATTAGCTGGCCTGACTGCTTTTTGTCCTCATCAGAGATGCTTAGGAGGATAGAGCCTTTTTCAGGAAGTCTTAGATCAGCAGCAATTAAAGCCTTGCTTATTGCCGATTCAAAATCATAATCTATTCCCATTACCTCGCCTGTTGATTTCATTTCGGGCCCTAGATATGTATCTACGCCCGTCAACTTGGACATTGAGAATACAGGGGCTTTTACCCCGACTATTCCCTGAGTTGAAAATAGGCCTGTTCCATATCCCATATCTGCTAGCTTCTTGCCTAACATCGCCTTTACGGCGAGGTTTACCATAGGTACTCCGGTCACTTTGGATATGAATGGTATGGTCCTGCTTGACCTAGGGTTGACTTCTATGACAAATATTTTGGTTTTTTCGTATTCGGAAGTACCCTCCGTTATGGATCCAGGGCTTCTGTAAGTGTTTCCACCGACAATAACGTACTGAATGTTCATGAGCCCCTTAATATTTAAAGATTTACCGATTCGAGTTGTGTAATCAGTAATTGTGGNTATTTCCTGCTTTGTTAGCGTCAGGCCAGGATAAATTGCCATTGAGTCACCACTGTGGACTCCGGCTCTTTCCACATGTTCCATTATTCCAGGAATCAAAACTGACTCCCCGTCGCATACTGCATCTACCTCCACTTCCTTGCCGACAAAATATTTGTCAATTAAAACTTTTCTTCCTTCTCCAGCTTCCAAAGCATCATTCATATAGCGTTGCAATTCTTCAGGGCTCTGGACAATTTCCATTGCTCTGCCCCCCAAAACATAGCTAGGTCGCACTAGAACCGGATATCTTATTTCGTCTGCCACTTGAAGGGCCTCTTCAATGTTTGATACTGATCCGCCAGGGGGGTTTGGTATATTTATTCCGCGTAAGAATTCTTCAAATAGATGCCGGTCGGAAGCAACGTCAATAGTGTGCGCAGTAGAACCTAATATAGGCATAGATTCTTTGGCTAGATTTTGAGAGAGATTTATTGCTGTTTGTCCTCCAAACTGAACAATTGAGGGTAGATCATCACCTTGCTCTGAATCGGTGGTTAATCTTTCATTGTCGATTATGTCAAATATAGATTCCTCATCGAGAGGTTCAAAATACAATCTATCACTGGTATCAAAATCTGTAGACACTGTTTCTGGGTTGGAGTTCACTAGTATACTTTTCACCCCTTCTTCTTGAAGTGCCCACGCTGCATGTACAGAACAATAGTCAAACTCAATTCCTTGACCTATCCTTATAGGCCCACTGCCAAGTACCAAAGCCCTTTTGCCACGAAGCGGTTCCGCCTCATTTTCGGTTTCATATGTGCTGTAAAAGTAGGGAGTTTGGGCTTCAAACTCGGCAGCACATGTGTCTACCATTTTGTATACNGGCTTAATATTGAGTCTTTTGCGTAATTTTCGAATCTCTTTAGCGGATTGATTCACTATCTCCCCAATTCGTTGATCCGTGAATCCTAATCTTTTTGCTTTACGTAATAAATCGTAAGACAGGTCATTGGATTCTATGGTTCTTTCCATGGCTATAATTCTGGAGAATGATCGTGTAAACCAAGGGTCTATTCCTGTGCGTCTGGAAAGCTCATCAGCACTTACGTTTCTTCTTAGGCCTGCTAGTAAAGCCCATAATCTTTGGTCATTTGGATAGATAGGTAATTTATTCAATACCGATGCTTCGTCGGAAAACCACAAAGGGTCCTCCCACATCATTGATCTGTTTGTTATCTCAAGTGATCGGACGGCCTTTTGAAAAGCAGCTTCGAAGGTCCTATCGATGGCCATCACCTCTCCAGTTGCCTTCATTTGGGTTCCGAGGGTTCTTTCTCCAGAAGGGAATTTATCGAAAGGCCATCTTGGTATTTTCACTACACAATAGTCTAATGCAGGTTCGAAAGCGGCTACAGTTTTTTGAGTCACTGCGTTTTGAATCTCATCAAGGGTCATACCTATAGCAATTTTTGCCGCAACTCTTGCTATGGGATAGCCTGTGGCCTTACTAGCTAGAGCTGAACTTCTACTGACTCGTGGGTTTACTTCAATCACATAATAGGAAGGTCCAATTTTTCCTGCGTCAGGTAAGGTCTCAGCGACTACATTTCCTGGTGCCAAAGCAAATTGCACGTTGCAACCACCTTCAATACCTAGTTTTCTTATGATTTTTAGGCTTGCTGTTCTCAGCATTTGATATTCATTGTCAGAAAGGGTTTGGCTTGGGGCTACTACAATACTGTCACCCGTATGAACCCCCATCGGATCGATATTTTCCATGTTACATATGGTTATACAATTATCAGAACCATCTCTCATTACCTCGTATTCAAGCTCTTTCCATCCAACTATGGATTTTTCAACCAGTACTTGGGTGATGGGGCTTGCACTCAACCCTGATTTAACTATCTCGTTGAAACTATCATCATCTTCAGCTATACCGCCGCCAGTTCCTCCCAAAGTGTAGGCTGGTCTGATGACAACCGGTAGACCTATGGTATTTTTTGCCTCCGTTGCCTCTTCGTAAGTGTTTACTACAAAGCTGGGAGGAGTTGGTTCTCCGATATCCGTGAGCAATTCTCGGAACAACTGCCGATCTTCTGCTTTCTTTATAGAATCTATGCTGCTTCCTAATAACCGGACACCATACTGCTCAAGAACGCCTGCTTCGACGAGTTCAACTGCCAAGTTTAAGCCTGTTTGACCACCTAAGGTAGGTAATAGAGCATCCGGCTGCTCCCTTTCTATAATCCTTGATATGACCGAAACAGTTAAAGGCTCTATGTATACAGAATCTGCTACATCCTCATCAGTCATAATTGTTGCAGGATTTGAATTCACTAAGATGGTTTTGATTCCTTCTTCTCTTAGTGACTTGCACGCCTGTGTTCCGGCATAATCAAATTCAGCTGCTTGACCAATCACGATTGGCCCGGAACCGATTACAAGAATCTTTTTGGGTGTTTTAGTCAATTGTTAGTCCTTTCTTCTCTAAATAAGAAATCAACTTGTCCGGGAAATTTATCGTCATGCCATCTGCTCCACATTCAACCACATTTTCCATAAGTGCCTCAGTAAAAACTCCATGGCACCTAACCTCAAATCCGCTGTCGTGTAATTTAGTAACAAGGGACGGGGTCACTAGATCGGCTCTAGGACATATCTGATTGAATCCATAGTTCAAAGAATCCGATATTATGGAGTCATTCCATTCACTATGAGGCCCCAAGGGAACCAGCCATCCAGTTTTTATTTCGGGGGCATATTTTCTGGTTTCGATCAACCATGGCTTCCAAAATGAGGTTATTACTGTTTTCTCAATTGCATGGAAATCTCTGATCATGTCACAGGTTTTTTGTGCNAGGCTCGGTGTGTTTCCTTTAATTTCNACATGTAAGTAGNCTTCCGATTTGTATNCAACGAGAATTTCTTCCANTGTGCATAACTTTTCCCCAGAATATTTATGATCAAACCAGGAACCGGCGTCTAGTGTTTTTAGTTCCTTTAATGTGTAATCGTTTACTTTCCCACTTCCATTTGTTGTCCGATCGAGCATATCGTCATGGATCACAACCAGCCGACCATCTTTTGAAGAATGGACGTCAAGTTCTATATGTTTAACTCCCATATTAATCGCCATATCGAATGCTGCACGCGTATTTTCAGGAGCGTAGGAGGAGGCTCCTCGATGGGCTATGTTANTAATTGTTCGTTGCATAATTATTTGGTCTCTTTAACCATCTCTAGGAAATCGTCAAACATGTATTCATTGTCCTTGGGACCGGGTGAGGCTTCNGAATGNTATTGAATACTAAGGGCAGGAAGAGATCTATGGCGTATCCCTTCCACTGTATAGTCATTCATGCTGATGTGAGTGACGTCGACATCTGATGGCAAAGATTCAGGATCAATTGAATAGCCATGATTTTGAGCAGTTATGTAGATTCTGTCTGAAGCGGTATCTTTGACTGGGTGGTTGGCTCCTCTATGGCCAAATTTAAGCTTATAAGTTTTGGCACCAAAAGATTTCGCAAGTATCTGATTTCCGAGGCAAATTCCCATTACAGGTACTTTACCCAAAATATCCTNAGTAGTGGATACTAAATGATCTAGAAGTTCTGGATCTCCAGGCCCAGGAGAGAGCAATATGCCATCAGGGTTTTGAGTGAGTAGGTCATTAGAGGTGGCTGATGAAGGAAATACTTCCACATCGCAACCTTTACCTTTTAAAATCCGTAGAATGTTGTATTTAAGTCCATAATCTGAGACAAGAATTTTCAGGTTGTCAGCTATAGAATCATATCCTAGTCCTGCTTCCATCCATCGGTAACGTTCATTAGCTGTTACTTTTTGTACAAAATTTTGTTCGTCATATGATGGCTTATTTTTCAACTGTTGCAGGGCTTGTTCAGGGGACATATTGACTGCAATAGCGCCCATCATTACACCTTGTGACCTTATTTNGCGTGTAACGGCGCGGGTGTCGATTTCAGATATACCCACAATCTCCTGTGAGTAAAGATATTCATTTATAGTTCCTGTTATTTTGGTATGACTTGGCTCTTCACAATATTGCCTGGCGACAAATCCTGCGACTTGAATTTGAGACGATTCTATATCTGAGCTGCTAATGCCGTAGTTACCCAGAAGCGGATATGTTGACACTACTATCTGGCCTGCATATGAAGGGTCTGTGAGTATTTCCTGATACCCTGTCATCGAGGTGTTAAAGACTACTTCACCGTAAGTCTCACCTTCGTATCCAAATGATTCACCTGGGTAAATAGATCCGTCTTCAAGTACTAGAAATGCTTTTTTTGTCAATGTTCAATCACCAGTATCGATTAATAAATTTTTCTGCCTTTAAAAAAAGTGGCTTTAATTTTTCCTTTAAGTAAGGACCCCCCTATAGGTGTGTTTTTACCTTTAGATAAAAAGGTTTGTGGGCTGACAATCCAAGTTTCAGAGGGGTCAAAGACTGTGATGTCTGCATTATGACCTTTTTCCAAACTTCCAATGGGCATACCCAAAAATTTAGCTGGATCAGCGGTAAGCTTTTTGATGAGGGTGGTTATGTCTATATGACCATTTTCTACTAATGTCATGAGTGATCCGAAGGCGGTTTCTAGTACGCTAATTCCAAATGCCGCGTCTTGAAATGTAGTTGTTTTGTCTACCTGGTTATGCGGGGCATGGTCGGTGGCTATCACGTCTATTGTGCCGTTTTGAAGCCCTTCTACCATCGATCTGACGTCATTTTGATTTCTGAGTGGAGGGTTCACTTTTGCATTGGTGTCATAGGCGTTACGAGGCAAAGGAACAAAGGAATCTTCAATAGTCCCCATCACAAGTGTTTCTGAGAGTGTCAAATGATGAGGAGTGACCTCACANGTTCCTCTAATTCCTCTGGCTTTTGCAGCCTTAATCAGGTTGAGCGTTCCAGTAGTACTAGCGTGGGCTATGTGAATATGGCCACCAGTTAATTCTGCTAAGGAGAGGTCCCGTGCCACCATAACCTCCTCTGCTGAGTTCGGCATTCCTTTTAATCCCAACCTATTGGACACCCACCCTTCGTTCATTGAAGCCCCATCGACTAGGGTGGGAACCTCACAATGGTTGATGATTGGAAGATTTAAACCGGCACTATAACTGAGAGCCTGCCTCATTATGTTCGGGTCTTCTACTGGGTCTCCATCATCGCTAAANCCTACAACTCCNAGCTCTGCTAGTTCTGACATTTCACTGAGTTGTTTACCTTTACGACCTACAGTTACACAACCAATGGGAAGCACTCTTATTTGAGCCGTTTCTTTTGCTTTTTTGAGTACATATTCAACTACGGATTGGTTATCCATTGCNGGGAAGGTATTGGGCATAGCACACACAGTGGTGAATCCACCTGCTGCTGCTGCTGCTGTTCCTGTTTCAATTGTTTCTTTGTGTTCTTCTCCAGGTTCTCTAAGATGACAATGTAGGTCTATAAACCCTGGACACACTATTTTCCCCTCGGCGTCAAAAACCTCAGAATTTCTTGGTCTATCTATGGAAGTATTGATTTCCGTTATTATTCCATCTGTCACCAGTAAATCAGAAATTTCATCGACTGACTGTGAAGGGTCGATAATTCTGCCACCTTTTATCAAAACATTTGCTGTCAAGTTATAACTCCTTTTCCGAATGATTCCCGGTTATCAGGTCGTAGAGTATTGCCATTCGAATTGCCACTCCCGTTGTAACTTGACTTTCAATAACCGATTGAGGCCCATGTGCGACATCAGATTCAATTTCGACCCCTTCATTCATGGGTCCTGGATGCATAACGATTGCGTTAGGCTTAGCAATCTTCAGGCGCTCCGAGGTTATTCCAAATCTTCTGGAATACTCTCTTAATGAAGGTAAATGACCTGCCTTTTGTCTTTCAGACTGTAATCTCAATCCCATCACCACATCAGCATCTTTTAGAGCAGTATCTATATTTTCCTCGATTTGTATCTCTCTAAAAGGATGGTTAGTCTCATGGATCCGACTGTCTAGGAAATCTTGAGGTAGTAAAGTATTTGGTCCACATAGGACAATATTTGCTCCCATAGTGGTCAACCCCCATAAGTTTGATCTAGCGACCCGGCTATAGAGCAAATCGCCGACTATGACGACCTTTTTAGAAGATATAGTGCCGAGACTCTTTTTGATGGTGTACAAGTCTAGTAAGCTTTGTGTGGGATGTGCATGCATTCCATCTCCAGCGTTGATGATGCTTGTTGAATCCATTTGCTGTGCTAGGAAATATCCAGCACCGGAATGCTGGTGTCTTATGACTATTGCATCTGCCTTCATAGCTTGGAGTGTTAATGCGGTGTTGTATAGGGATTCCCCTTTTTTGCTACTACTACCGTCACTGGACACATTTATGACATCGGCACTTAAAATCTTTCCGGCTTGTTCAAAAGATACTCTGGTGCGAGTGCTGGATTCGTAGAAAAGAGTAATGATTGTTTTCCCTCTAAGAGCAGGAACTTTTCTGATTCCTCTGTTCAGTACTTCCATCATCGAATCTGTGTTTTCGAAAATAAGCTCTATATCGGATCGATTAAATTCATCTAAATCCAAGATATGTTTTTGTCGAATAGATTTTTTGGTATTGGTATCGTTTGTTGTCAACTTCGTCCTCACCTATGTGGTTGGGCTTGAGATAACTACTTCATCAAGGCCGTCAACTTCCGCGAGTTTCACCGCCACATCTTCTTCTTTTGAAGTCGGTACATTTTTGCCGACAAAATCGGCTCGTATTGGAAGCTCCCTATGTCCCCTATCGATTAGGACGGCTAGTTGTATTTGACTCGGTCTACCTAAATCGTTGATCGCATCCATCGCGGCTCTTATTGATCGGCCNGTGTATAAAACATCGTCAACTAACACAACGATTCNCNGATTAATATCAACGGAAATGTCAGTCGGTTTCATAGTTGCNTGAGGTTTTTCGGAAATGTCGTCCCTGTATAAACCNATGTCTAGCGAACCGACATCCACAGNTTGGCCTTCATAGNTGGATATTAAATCCCTAATTCTGAAGGCTAAAGGTACCCCTCTAGAATGCATACCAACAAGGATTAAATTTTTTGCCCCGGAGTTTCTTTCAAGTATTTCATGGGAAATTCTTGCCAATGCTCGTTTCATTTGCACATCTGTTTGTATCTTTTTTACAGACATGTTGGTCAATGTTGAACTTGGATTGGGGATGAAACTAGATTTTCCAAAAAAAAACCTCCGCCCGGGTCGGCAAGAGGCATTTCACAAACGAGCTACCTCAACGGGTAACACGAAGTTTTCGCTCCCTTGGCAGACTCTCTGGACTGACTTAAAGGGTGCAGTGGGCAAAGTAGCCCACTCTNNNANAAATATACACTCATAATTGCAAAAGTTAAAGTTACTGCGTGGTTGAACTGGTTTATAGATACATGAACTTTGTTATCACCGCTAGTCCTTTGGTTTACAATGTACTTAGAATGAATTTGGTATCAGCAGGCGGAATAGTCTATCGAAAAGACGCTGACTCTATCTTTGTAGTGGTTTGTGGTAGAAATTGCCCTGCCTCTTATAATTTACCAAAAGGTACTCCAGAACCTCAAGAAACAAGGGGACAGACAGCTTTGCGGGAGGTTGAAGAAGAAACGGGATTAAAAGTCAAACTTGGTATATACATTGACTCGATAAACTATTGGGTGACTAACTATCCTGATCATCCGGATCAGCAACTATATAAAACGGTCTATTATTATTTGATGGAACCCGTAGGTGGAGACTTCTCTAGGCATGATGGGGAATTCGATACTGTGGATTGGGTAGATATACGTGAGATCCCAAATATCCTTTCGTTTGAAAACGAGGTAAAAATTGTTCAGAAAGGCATTTCCCTGGTCAAGGGATGAAAATAAGGAACTCCCTCTGGTTAATGAAGAGGGGGAAAAGGTGCGTGTACGAGAAAANCGTGTGGAAGATATCCGAAACGAATATATGTGGAGGGTGGATCCAGAGCTGTCTCGGCTAGACGCAACCCGACCTATGACTATGTCATATGAAGACTTTTTTAGGTATTCGAAAGAAGAGATGCAATTTCCAAACTATCGCTCAAAAAGGTTGGCAGTTGAAACTTTAGAGGGTGTTCATATTGGAAATATNATGTATTACGACCTAAATATGCAAAATAGTCAGGCTGAATTAGGAATAATGATTGGTGATAAGGGCTACTGGAGTAGCGGGTATGGNACCGATACNGTTAATACACTGGTGCGACATTTATTCACTATTTTGGAATTAGATCGTGTTTATCTTCACACTCTTTCTTGGAACTACAGAGCNCAGGCATCTTTTGCCAAATCCGGTTTCAAATTGGTTCGTAACGTAAAAAGGGGCGGGCAAGACTTCATATTAATGGAGGTTCTGCGATCTGATTGGGAAGAACCATATGCAAATTAACCTATAGATATAACTTATCCAATTCATTGGCAAAAATAATTTCACCTGAAAAAATATCACTAATGTCAGATTTTGCCGAATCCATCACTGCAGGGTTAGATAAATTTGGACCTATATGCACCAACGCTAATTTTTTCACATTGGCGGCCTGAGCCATTTCTGCCGCTCCAACTGTGCCACATTGCCCTTCATTTTCTCCATTGTCGCTCATGTTGGATTGTTCGTCCCAACACATACAGAGCATCAAATCCGCATCTTTGGCTAATTCAATGACTGAGCTGCACGGTTCGGTATCACCAGTAAACACAATGCTTCCGTCCGCCGTGTCAAACCGGTATGCTAGTGAATCCAAATATGGTTGTACGTGCTTTGCGGGAGCACTGCTGACACTCCAATTGGCTGCCTTAAATACGGGACCAGGCCCGATATCAATTGCTTCCACCTGTGGAGGTTTCCTTGGGAGTGTTCCACCTCTGTTTACATGAATTTTTTGGCTTAACGGATGGNTGACCCGTGCGATCCAATCGTGAGCGAANAATCCTATAGATTCATCAAGAATTCCCTTTGTTATNTTTTCGGTTAAATTGGGGCCAAATACCTTCAGCGTATTTTCGTTTCCTACACTTTGATCCCATCTACATAGCAAGAAGCACGGATAATCAATATCGTGATCGAAATGNTGGTGGGTGAAAAACAAGTAGTCTATTTTTGTNGGCCATAAACCGGCTTTAACTAATTTATGCGTGGCAGCGGGACCACAGTCAATCATTATTTGGTCTCCGTCTATTTCGAGGGCAAATGATGATCCGAATCTGTCAGGTGTAGGCGTTGGCGTACCAGCTCCTAAAATATGTATTGTTGCCATTTGTATCAACCTTCTAATGAGTTTCTTTTGTAAGTATAGATTTTGTATTCTTGGCCGGCTTGTATTAAAAGTATATTGCCGGCCTCTAGCTTGNTTAGAGAATTGTATAAATCATCAATATCTGCTTTGATGCCTTTTCNATCNAAGTTTGATTCGGCGGTCCACACGATTTCTTCCACGTCGTAATCTAAACGCTCTTGCAAGGTTTTGATTAATTCACGATTATCTGCCTGACTAAATATAGTGACACTTTTTCTTGCAGTTTGAGAACCCTGTAACTGGGGTTGGATTGTTGGCTCCGATTCCAGANNNATATCTTTGAATATCCGNCGGTGATAAATTACAACGACCCCTAAAACTATTGCAACGGANAGGGGTGTGATTAAAGATTCAATAGTCTGGAATCCGAGGTCGTTGGCAAGAGAATATTTCACTAGGATAAACAGAATGCCTGCCATGGCGCCTGCCGTAACGATAATACTTATTCCGAGGACAACCATGAAATAGATGCGAGAGTAGGCTATTTTTTCGTTAAAACTGGCAGTCTGCATAGTTAATCTACTCCAAGACGTGTACCACANGAAGCAACCAACGATTGCCAAACTTACACCTCCGGATAAAGGACCTTTCCAAAAATCATCAGGGTGGACTATATCAGTCCAGCTCAGTTGTAGTAGAGAGATCATCACTGAATGAATTAGCACTGAAAATCCTGCAGATAAGAACCCCAATCCCAAAAACGCTAAAGAGAATATTAATGCTGCGTTAGGTTTTTTTAGTAAATCAGTCATTTGATAGTTATTGGGGACATGCTTTGTGTGATAAAGCAAAACGGCGGCACCGATGCTCAACGTACTTATTGAGGAAATAAGCATAAATCGCCACCCATCCATTTCCTCAATTTGGAAGACTTTACCGAATAGAGTCATTAGCAACATTGTGCTTGATACCATTAAGGACACTATCGTAACCATGTAAATTANGTATAGGTAGATCGGCTCATATTCTTGTNTTACTAATTTGTTNCTTAGGATCAGCCAATGGACAGACCATGCCGCAAAACCTATTAGTACTGACATAGTTAACCTTAACGAGCTAAAGCTATCGTTGGAAATTAAAATTTCCCCATTGCCCACAGTATTTTGGATAATGTTAAAGACTGCGAGGTAAATCAAACTACTCAAACTTGAAGCGAGTATAAATAANCCAATAAAGCTAAAGCTGTAAACAAATGTGTTACGTAAACTTTGGCTACTTACATGATTCGAGGGTTTGGCTTGCAACAGCATTTTTAAATGGTAACTCCAAACCAATAACCATATTATTAGAGTCGCTATACGAGGCCAGTTAAATTCGGATGCTTGTAATGTCTCTGAAATTAGGTCAGAAATAGAACTTATTGATATGGCNAAAGATACCGACAAACATAAAAGAAGATATGCAATTCTTATACCTGAGGTAAGTNCANCTGGATTTTTCAACACCTCCCGGTTAATTTTTTGCCAATACAGTATCCACAGGGGCCCTCCTATCACCAGCAATGATATTCCCAAAGCGGCTCGTTCTGGGCTTGTCTCCAATAGGGATGGAGGAACAAGAAAACCTATCAAGTGCACCAACGATTGTTCCAATCCATTCACAAGCATNGATAGGCCAACCCCGGAAATTATGTAGAAATATAGTCGCCTCGCTGGATCAACCAAAGATTGACCGTCATTTCCACCTTTCCTGAAAGCAATTAGCTTATAAATACAAAGCGTTATTAATATAATTAATGGAAAAAAAATCAGGACATCAACTGCCTCACTCATCGGATTTGTTGGGATTTTCCAAAGCCATAANGCAATTAANAGGAAATTGTAATTGGCTAATCTTCCAATTCGTATTCTCTTTCACAAGATTGAATTTTTCCTGGTGAGAATTTTCNGATGTTCCTATTGGGAAGGCTGGTTCCACTTCAATNACTTCCACTAACACCACGGATTCCAAATTGTCCAACTGCGTGGTTAGGTGTTTGAAAGTNGANCGTGAATATCTGGCTTTTTCGTTATAGNTATCAGCGGCGAAGTCTGNGAANCTACATGTNTTTTTGAGTNCAATAGANAAGGAATTGTATGCGGAATCATAATGCTCATTGGAAACATGTTCTAGAAAAATTTGGACTGTTCTCGCTGGAGAACCTTCNGNCATCTTCGATGGNTTGTTACCAATGTTTAATGCAATAACTGAAGCAACTAAAATTAANCCTATGACGATGCAAACTAAAATGGAGGCTTTGTTCATTTTACGATTATTCTAATGCTTTATATTGCAGCTCAAAAAGCTTTGATATTGCATCAACTCCTGCGTCGAGGACTTGGTCGACCAGCTTTCTTGAAAACCTGTTTCCTTCCGCTGAGCCTTGAACTTCAACTATTCCACCATCCGAGGCCATTACCATATTAAAATCGGCATCGGCTTNGGAATCTTCCTCGTAGCACAAATCCACCAACACTTTATCTCCAAATATACCCACACTTGTAGCTGCTATCGGTGTTATCGTGGGTAAAGCATCAAGAGATCCTGAATCTAACATTTGTTTCACAGCTAAACTTAATGCNACAAATCCGCCGGTAATCGAGGCTGTTCTGGTTCCCCCATCGGCTTNTATGACATCACAATCGACCGNGATAGNGATCTCACCAAGTTCTTGCAAATTGATGGACGCTCTTAGAGATCTTCCTATTAATCTGGATATTTCCTGGGATCTTCCCTTCCTTTGATTGTCACGTGACACTCGTGGAGAGGTAGAGCCTGGTAACATGGAATATTCCGCAGTAATCCAGCCTTTGCCCGACCCTGTTAAAAAGTTAGGAATTTTTTTCTCAACTGTCGCTGTACATATGACTTTAGTTAAACCTGTGGAAATAAGCACAGACCCTTGTGAAAATCTGAGAGGGTTTTTTTCAAAATGCACAGGTCTAAGTTCGTAGTTGGATCTATTGTCTAGCCTCAAGCTCTATACCTTTGTAACTTCCAATGTTTATATAAGTTAATTTTATATTGTCACTAAACGGTTAGGAAGATTTTTAAAACCGTAATTTAAAGGGATAACAGGAAAATAACACGTCTTTGTTTTTTGTAATTATCTCTACTTTTGCTTCTGTTGTAGACTGGATGAATGTTTTATCGTAAATGAGGTAAAGTTCGGCCTATGAAGCGCAATATATATCTGACAGGTTTTTCTGGTTCAGGTAAATCTACAGTAGGGCAAGCACTTTCTTTTCTGATGGGTAAAGAATTCGTAGATATAGACCTAACGATAGAGGAAATTGAGCAAAAAACCATACCAGACATCTTTAATTGCGAAGGGGAGGAATATTTTAGAGCAGTCGAAAAGGATTGTTTAAAAAAAATATCCATTCGTACTAACTTAATTGTATCTACAGGAGGAGGAGTCCCGGTTGATCCGGCGAATGTTGAGACAATGGAGAATTCTGGTTGTATTATCTGGTTAAAGACTTCTCCGGAGACGATACTTGAACGACTAAACATACAACTTGAAAACACAGGAGTTGATAACGATAGGCCTATGCTTATTTCTGAAGAACCCCTGGAGCGAATTAAGAATTTGTTAGATAGTCGGCAGAATGCTTATAAAAGATCTCATGCTATTGTGGAAACAGACAGGAAAAGTGTTGAGGTCGTGGCTGAAGAAATTCATAGGAGAGTTGCGAGTTGGGAAAAGTAAATTACGATGATTTGGCATCAGAGGTAATCACCGCAAGCGCCGCATATCCTGTATGGGTAGGGTGGGGCATAATCGATAATATTGGGGAAAGAGTTAAGGCTGTTCATGATACTAAGGTGGCATATGTTGTGGCTGATGAAGGTGTCAACAGCCATGCTAGAAGGGCGCAGCTTTCATTGGAATCGGCCGGAATACCAACATTTATGTTTTTTGTTCCTTCTGGTGAAAACCACAAGAATTTAGAGACAGTGAAGCACATCTATTCTTGGTTGGCTGACCACAAGGCTGAAAGAGGACATATGATAGTAGCAGTAGGTGGAGGAGTAATTGGCGATTTGGCTGGATTTGTAGCCGCCACTTATTTGAGAGGGATGCCCTTTGCTCAAGTGCCCACAACCCTGCTTTCAATGATGGATGCCTCCATTGGGGGTAAAGTTGCGGTTGATATGGAGCAAGGTAAAAATCTGGTTGGCTCTTTTTATCAACCAAA
>PAON01000019.1:0-28233 GCA_002708495.1 Dehalococcoidia bacterium
GGCCACGGGCAAAGAAGGCTACACTCACGTAGTAATGCCTATGTTTGTTCAGTGGTAGTCGGAATTTAGCCTTTTTTATCTGCGGGCCGCTTCTATTCTCCAATCCAAATGCATTAGTATGTTTAGATGCTCTCACGTCTCTATTATGGTTGGTGGATAGTTTTAGGAGCTATCCTTTGTAATTTTGCATTCCTGAGTGTAAGCCAATCTTCCATTGGCGTATTCACTCTTCCGATGGTGGACGATCTAGGCTGGAAAGTTTGGCAATACACGTTGGGACCCTCCATTGCAATTGGTACGGGAGCGTTCTCGAGCATAGTAGTCGGAAGTGTTCTTGATAAGAGAGGACCCAAACCGCTGATATTCACCGGGGCTTCTATGGGTGCTGTGTGCCTGGTTCTGCTTGGGCTCCAGTCCAGTTTAATGGTTTATTTATTCTTATATTTAATCGCTGGATTCGTTGGATGGAATTTATTTAGTCCATTTGTTGTGAATTCTGCTGTTAATAAGTGGTTTATCAGGAAGAGGGGGTGGGCACTGGCGCTAGGTTCGTCGGGAATATCCCTGGGTAGCTTGGTGACGCCTCTGATATTGACTGGAGTTGTAGACAACTTTGGTTGGAGAACGGGGTATTTTTCCCTCTGTGTTCTTATACTTATTCTGGTTATGCCGGTAAGTTTCTTTATGCGTCGAACCCCAGAGGATCATGGCCTTTTACCTGACGGAATTGATGACTATGATGATCATGATTCGTCAGATATACCTGAATCTGAATTCCGACCTTTCAATCGCTCAGAAGCAATCAAAACCGGTAGTTTTTGGCTTCTAGTCTTTGGGTTCACTTTCATAGCGGCAGGGCTTGCTTGTGTATTGATACATGCAATTCCGTTTTCTCAGGAGTCAGGTTTCGCCCGAACTGTCGGAGCAATTGGTATTTCAGTCAACGGTCTTGCCAATCTGTCGTCAAAGCCAGTATGGGGGTTCGCAATGCAAAGATTTCACCCGAGATTTCTTGTGGTGGCAGCCTACACTATATCTTCAATCGGTGTTTCTTTAATGTTGGTATCGGGTCCAATTTCACTGATCCCGATGTTATTGGCGGGGTTTTTCCTATATGGATTTGGATTTGGAGGAACCATTCCCCTAAGTGAATCTTTGTGGGCACGATATTTTGGCCGGGCACATATAGGGTCCATAAGAGGTATAACACAACCAGTCAGAATACTTGGTACAGCTGTGGCCCCAGTACTGGTTGGGCTGTTGTTTGATATCACCGATACCTACCGACTAGGCTTTGTATTGGTGATCGGATCTCTTCTTCTGGGGGCCATTTTGGTTTTCTTTTCACGAGAGCCCCAGATGACTGAATCGTGAGTAGCTTAGCGGTCGTATTGTTTTAACAACCAAGTATTCTTTAATTCGCTTCATGAGTTTGCAATATCGATCCAAGGTTTCGCACATTCCGGTTCATAAAGAAGGGCCCGATTGCAAACACCGCTACAAGAATTCCCCCGATTGCTACGGCAATGGGAACTCCTGTTGAGTCCTCCCCAATATATTTTGCTAATGAGCCTGCAAACATCCCCCCTAAGGGCATTATGCTCCATGTCATTCCATAGAATCCCATGATCCTTCCTCTCATATGATTTGGCACCATCATTTGCAGGGAGCTCATTATCGAAATCATGTAGCAGGAACTACTTACACCGACGATAAAAAGAAGAATGAGCGCAACGTTATAATTTCCATATTGCATGGAAGTTAGGGCAAAACCAGCTATTGAAATCCCAAAAAATAGGGATCCAAATATTATCAACAGTCCTTTTTGTTTGAAGTTTCCAGTTCTTCCAATAATCATGGTTGCTAATAAGGCGCCAACCCCACTCAATCCCATTAAAATTCCTTGCCCATCTGCACCTACTTTGAGTATGTCTACTGCGAAAACGGGCATCATTGGTATATATGCCATACCAAAGAAACTGTTAAAGAACGTAATACAAATTAATATCAAAAACACATTGTTTTTCCATATGAAACGAACACCTTCAAATAAATCATTTCCTTTCGATTCGATTCCCTTCGATGACGATTGAGCTTCAGATTCATCTTTTGGTATTTTCAGTGAGAGTACTACTGCAGCCATTGTAAAAAAACCCAGGGCTGAAATTAGAAAAGAAGTGGCTGTTCCAGTTAGAGCAATTATGATTCCTGCTATGGCTGGGGCTATTATTCTGGTCCCTGTCCAAATTGCTGAGTTCAGAGCAACAGCATTCATCATTACTGATCTATCAATTAGACTGGGATATAAGGCTTGTCTGGCAGGTTGGTCAAAAGCATTGATTGCTCCTGCAAGAAACGCTAACGCAATAACATGCCATGCTTGCACTATTCCGGCAAATGTCAATCCAGCCAATACCAATATGATTAGGCCATTTATTGTTTGGGTAATACCTATTAATTTTTTCCTATCTAATCGGTCTGCAACGACCCCCCCAAAAATATTTAAAACAATAGCAGGAAGCGCATTTGCCAGGCCCACATAGCCTAAATACAAAGGTGATTGCGTCAATTCGTGTATGATCCAGAATTGACTGAAATTTAACATTTGAAAACCAATAACTGATGCCAACGTACCGATCCAGTAGGCACGATATGCGGGGTAAGCCATTGCTGGCCCAAGTAATTTTTGGGATATTGCAGAAATCATTTATGTGTTGAAGTACTCGCTTCCATAAGATTCAAAGTGGGTAGCGCTAACCATGTAGTGTTGGGAGGCCGCATACATATCTCTAAAACACTGCTGAAGAGGATTATTTTTATTCAAAGCGGCGCCGCCTGCATACTGAAAGGATTTTGTGACTATATCTAGGGATTCTTTTGTGACCCAAGAGCCAATGGCCCTGATTTTGGCTTGCTCTTTACCACTTAACTTTTCACCTGTTTGCGCGTATTGCCAGACTTCTCCAAATTCTTCGGTGGCTAAAGCATTCATCGCTCTTAATTTAAGATCAAGCTGAGCTATATCAGCTTGAAATATAGGGTTTGAGGATATAGAACTTTGTCCGGGTAAATTTCTGGACCTTGTTTGCGAAAAATGCGTAATTTCTACAAGAGCCCTTTTTGCTGTACCCAATGCTATTCCAGCATGACCGAATACCACAAAAGCGGGTCTCTTAATATTGTACAAAAATCCGCCGCGATTAGGGGTGTCGTCCCCGGCCCAGGTCATGTATTCAGGTATTATTGCTTTTTCAACGAAAAAATCATTGCTGCCACTGCCTCTTAAACCTGACACATCCCAATTTTCGATAATTTGCACCTGTTCTGTTTTTAAAATGGCTCGTATTTCAAATGGAACAGCACTTTGGATTGCAGGTTTTACCTTTGCACCAGCCGTGACCCATCTGGAAGTTTTTATGCCACTTCCATATGGCCATTTGCCCGATATCTCAAAGAATCCGTCATCTGTCTTGTTGGCCTCACCGAAGGGCATTCCTACACCAACAATCATAGGATGAGTTCCCTGGTCGAAAACCGCATCTATTCCTCTGTCTGGTAGGAATGCTCCTGCAGAACCTACATTGGTAGCAGAAACCATGGTGCACCATGCAGCAGACGTGTCTATAGCGGCAATTTCGGCTATTACCTTCATTTGAGTGACTGGATCTGCCTCAGCTCCACCCAGTTCAAGGGGAAGTTTTAAGCCTAACAAACCTGCTTCAAGCAGAGCATCAGCGGTGGCTTGTGCCAGATGCCCCTGATCCTCCGATTCTAGGAAATGCGCCTCAATTTCACTTCGGGTACCACGTACCGCCTCAAGCAATGCTTGTCGCTTTTCAATCTGCTCTATTGGCCAAGATATAGTCAAGGTTCCTATGCAGGGATCCTTGACTTAGCCTGAGCTATCAACGACTCTTCTGAATCTTGCAGATTGACAGGGTCTGCACATGGTTGTGGTACGGGAAAGCCCGTTCGATAATAGATTTCTATAGTGTTGCCCTCGGGGTCAAGCGCATACATACCAAAGGCGTTTCCATGGCTTACAGTTCGCTCTATACGAACTTTCTCGGATACAAAAATCTGATGAAAATCCTTTAATTCAGATAACTCATTTACATAAAATGAGATTTGTTGAACCATTTTGGAACCTTCAGGTACATCCCTTCCCTTCATCAACACGAATTCGTGATGTTCTTCCTCTGGATTCGAAGACATGAAAACGATGCCTCTTTCTTCAATTTCTTCATCGGTGATTTCCAGACCCATTACTCTGGAATAGAAATCGCGCATTTTTGAAAGATCGTGTGTGTATATACCAACGTGCCCCAATCCTGCTATTGAAGGCATAGCTCCCCTCCTAATGTTTTATTGCATGACACTTATCATTTAGCTTAATGATATGCTAACGATCATTGTTTTGGAAACGGGTTTTTTTGGAAGGAGTGTAATAGCTATGAAACTGGCGTTTTTTAATGATTTTACTTTGGGAGTTGTTAAAGGGGACAAAATTGTAGATATATCCAAAGCAGTTCCTGTAGATGAGCATAATCATGCCCAAGGATTGCTTAATAGGATTATAGAATCCTTCGATGATTACAGACCTGAAATCGAAAAATTGGTTGCTGCTGAGGCTGGAGTGGACGTTGCTTCCGTAACTTTTAATTCGCCTGTCCCTAAGCCACACAACATTGTTTGCATGGCGGTTAATTACATGGAAGATGGTACTAGGGATGAGCCTGCTCCTATCAATGCTTTTCCAAAATCGCCAAACGCTGTACTGCCGGACGGTGGGACTATTGTTTTACCTGATGTACCGGCCACGATATTTGAACCTGAAGCTGAGTTGGCTTTGGTAATTGGGAAAAAGGCCACTAAAATTAAAGCCGAAGAGGCTTATGACTACATTTTTGGATACATGAATTTTATAGACATGTCGGCTAGAGGGTTAACCAGCGGAGGTGGCGTATTTTACCAAATGAAATCAAGAGATACTTTCGCTCCTATGGGCCCTTATTTAGTTACTGCTGACGAAATTAAAAATCCGCAAAATTTACAAATCAATCTACATGTGAATGGGGATCTGAAACAGAATTTTAATACTGATGATATGGCTCACAAAATACCTCGAGCCTTGGAGTGGATAACTTCAATACANACNTTNGANCCNGGGGATGTNTTGGCTACNGGNACTAACCACAGAGGNTTAAGCCCNATTATGGACGGNGANACAGTAACNCTTGAGGNAGAAGGATTGGGTTTGCTGACNTTAAAAGTTNGAGATGATTTAAAAAGGGAGTGGGAGAGGGCNACTCGATTAGAAAGAGAAGAACAAGGTCACAGTGACACAGCNCCACAGATTANAGGTAAGTANTCATAANCGNNNTTAAATNGACNTAGCATCTTCNATAGCCNTNGCAAATATTCTNAGAAGTTCATTGTTTGNCNTNCTCAATATGGAAAGATTCANGGTNAGATGTAGAATNTTNTCTGANNNTGTATCGNTGTTGATGAAGACATTTTGAGANCGGAGNCTTTCGTATAATTTNGCCAGGTCTANNTNNTGNTCNATTTCNACAGGGATGATGTTAGAACCNTCNNGNTATCGCTTCACANTAATATNTGNNAATNCATCNAGAGATTCCAGNAATTCNGCNGATTTNTNGTTTGCNANTTCTGCATCGGTTTGAAAAGTTTCAAGTCCGTTTAGNGCCAGNGCCGCNGCTAAAGAGGCAGANGGCAAACTACCGCCNAACATTCTNCTNACATGGTNTAGGNNCTCACAAAATTCNTTNGNNCCTGCNAGTACCGCTCCGTAAGGGGCTCCAAAATATTTCCACATTGATATATAAACAGTATCGAANAGNTTGCTNTAGGNTTCCAAACNAATTTTAGTGACANCNCTCGCTATNAAAAGGCGAGCNCCATCNAGATGAGTNGGGATTCCNTGTTNGTGNCAGTAACCGGTTACATCTTTCATCGCCTCATATGGCATCACCCGTCCGTAACATCTCCTAACGGGGGTTTCAATAACCACTGCACCTACAGGGGTAGTCACTCTTCCACTAATTGATGTATTTAATGCTCCTTTTAGCTCATCCAAACCAAAATANGGTTTGTTTGGGCCAAGAGGAATCAAATTTATTCCACTAAGTTGCTGGACCGCATCTCCACTATCTTGGTAAATATGGCTTTGTTCTGGAACAATGGCTCTTTTGTTGGATAAGCATAATTGCCTAATTGCCACGTGGTTGGCTAAAGTTCCGGTTGGAAAAAAGACAGAAGCTTCCTTTCCCAGTTTTTGCGCCATAGTTNTTTCTAATNTTTCCACCTCACCGCCAATAGAATAATTATCTTCCGATATTTTTTTAGATTCTGAAATATGGTTGAGATGGTTAATGAATTCAACGTTGTAAGACGGAGCATCATCACCATAAAAGAATACGGATTGTTCTTGAGGGTTGAGATTCTCGTTGTTAGTGGAATTCATACCGGGTATTCCTTTTTTATATATTTTATTTGCCTTAGCAATTTGTCAGTGTTCTGAGTATATAATTTCCGTCACGGGAGCAAGTATGTTATTTCTAGTAGTTAGTTCACCAAATCCTGAAAGACCTTCTGAAGTAAAAGAACAAAGGCGAAAATATTGGCCGTGGGCTCAGGATAAATTAGACAAAGGTTTGGCGATAAGTTTTTATGCCCGCACGGGAAGGGGTGCTGTGGCCACATTTGACGTTGATTCCAACGAGGTGCTCCACCGCCTTCTTAACGAATGGTCGGAAATTGTTCCAGCCAAATTTGATATCTATCCGCTACTGGATTCGGAGTCAATAAAGTCTTTTTTGGATAGCTGACCGAAATATATGAGTTAATGATTTAACAGGAGGAACNATGCATCAAGGCATATATAAACTGGCTAATCCAAACGCTCTAGATACACCCGCTATGCTCACATATTCTCATATTGTGGAAGAAAATATCGATGAAATTATTCGTATTTGTGGTGAGCCAGAAAATGTTGTACCGCATGCGAAGACACATAAATCTTCTGATGTTTTGAATATTCAGTTGAATAGGGGAATAAAATCTTTTAAATGTGCGACGTTGAAGGAAGCTGAAGTAGTAGCAGGGTGTGGCGCAAGCGAAATCGTCATCGCATATCCCATGGTGCATCCGAGGAAATTAGAAAGGTTTTCCAACCTAATTAAATCGTTTCCAGGAACCGATTTTAGGGCCATAGCTAGCACTAAAGTGCATTTGAATCTTTTATCTGAAGTTTCCAAAGTAATAGATGGGGNTATTGGCGTCTATATGGACCTTGATACAGGTATGCGCCGTACGGGAGTTCAGCCCGGTACAAACGCTAATGAATTCTACCAAAGCATTGATGCTACCGATGGGTTAAACCCTATCGGTATACATGTTTTTGATGGTGAGACTTTATATATTCCAAGTTTCAAAGAAAGGAGCCTTATGGTTAAAAGGAACATAGGGCTGATGGAGGAAATTTGGAGTGCCGCAAATACTAGTGGAATACAAGTTAAAGATAATCTTGCTGGGGGATCGTGGTCTTTTCAACACTATGCAGATAATCCCAATATTCGACCAACACCTGGAACTTGGATTTACTGGGACACCCGAAATGCCGAAATGGAAGAATTAGGATTTCGCATAGCAAGTTTAATATTGGGCCAGATAGTTGATGAAGATGTTGAGATGGATACAGTCACTATTGATATAGGATCTAAATCCTGTTCTTCGGATCAACCCCTGCAACATAGATTTAAACTAGTTCAATACCCTGATACTGAGCTTGTTATTCAAAATGAGGAACATGCGGTTGTTAGGTTAAATGGAGCTCCACTGAATGTGGGTGATTTTGTCATTGCGGCGCCCGGACATGCTTGTACATTGACAGTTAAATTTCCTTATACAAATGTAGTGTCAAAAGATGGCGAGATAGTGGGTAGGTATGTGCACGATGCAAGAGATAGGATTTAATTAAAGCCCCAGCTTATTTGCTAGTTCTTCATCTGTTGGTTCAACCAGGAATGTCCCGTCCGAAAAAATAATAGTGGGAACTCGCTGGTTACCATTATTTAATTCCTTAATATATTCCTGATACTCTGGCTCATCGTCTACATTAGTCCAGTCGTATTCTATTTGATTGCGGTCAAAAAATGCTTTAGCCCTAGTGCAATCTCCACACCAAGTCGTGCCATACATTTTGATTGAACTCATTTGTAACTCCTCTTAATCGGGCCCATATTCTAGGCGTTCTAATACTCTTTGAACAGGTATATACTGCCACTTAACCACTTATCTTACAGGGAGGTAGCAAAGATGGAAAAGGCTTTAGCAGGCATTAGAATTTTGGATTTAACTCAATATGAAGCTGGACCATCTTGCACTCAGGTGTTGGGTTGGTTAGGGGCCGATGTTATTAAAGTCGAGCAGCCCGGGAAGGGGGACCCTGGTCGATCTGTACAGCTTTCGGATACTAACAAGACTTCGCCGTATTTTTTAAATTTCAACAGTAATAAGCGAAGTATAACTTTGGATCTCAAGAACGATAAGCACAGGGAAGTGTTTAGAGATCTAGTAACAAAATGTGATGTTTTGGTTGAAAATTTCGCTTCGGGGGTTTTGGAGAGATTAGGGTATACCTATGACACTTTGTCCAATATCAATTCACAAATAATATTTGCAAGACTAAAAGGTTTTGGAACATACGGCCCTTACAGTAAATATAAAAGCTTTGATCCAGTAGCCCAGGCAGCGGGAGGGGCTATGGCGGTAACTGGTATACCGGGCGGGCCTCCTCTGAAGCCTGGTCCTAACATTGGCGATAGCGGCACTGGGTTGCATGGAGTGGTTGGAATATTAGCTGCCATCATACAAAGACAAAGTACGGGGAAGGGCCAGGTATTAGAGGTCTCAATGCAAGATGCTGTAGTTAGTTTGTCCAGAGCTTCGATGAGTATATACAGTGATACCGGTGAGCCTCCTGCACGAAGGGGTCCCAGGACACCGGGCCGACCAGGCGCCGGTGTATACAAGTGCGCCCCTGGTGGACCAGATGATTACGTTTATATTTTGGCCATGTCTCAAAGGAGAAATATCTGGGAAGATTTCATGAATGCGATAGGCAGAGAAGATTTGTGCGATTCGGAAATTTTTGATGACCCTAATAAAAATTCAGAAGAAATAGACTCGGTTATCGAGGATTGGACAACAAAAAATACTAAGCAGGAGGCTATGGCAGTTTTGGGGGATGCGGGAATTCCCTGCGGAGCTGTTTTAAACGCCCGAGACATCTACAANAATGAACACCTACAGCAAAGGGATATGATAGTCGATATAGAGCATCCTGACAGGGGTGAATTCCAAGTGCTAGGGTGCCCTATTAAACTTTCAGACTCAGCTGCAGAAATAACTACACCGCCTTTGTTGGGGCAACACACAAAAGAAATTCTTTCTGAGGTTTTGGGTTATACCGAAGATCGAATTAATTCGGTTGTCGGTTAACGATTTACGACGGTAATTCACCCATCTCTTGCAGAGTCTTTTTAACTATTTTGATGGATGAAACNGCCGCTGGCACCCCTGCATAAGCGGAGGCNTGTATCAAAAGACTGACTATCTCGTCGGGTGTGACGCCGTTGTTTATAGCACCTCTTGTGTGCAAGCCTATTTCACCTTCAGCACGGAGGGCGACCAAAACTGAGAGAGTTATAAGACTTTTTGTCTTCTTATCAAGAGGCCCTCTCGTCCATACTCCTCCCCATGCATTTTCAGTTATAAATTCCTGGAAAGGTCTATCAAAATCGGTTGCTCTGGCAAAAGANTCCTCCACATATTCTTCACCAAGGACTGATTTTCTCATTTCCAAACCCCGGTCAAATTGGCTAGGCATTTTTAATTGCTCCATTATTTAAAGTCGATTAGATTGCGTGGACGAAAGTATTTTTATATTAGCTGTCTTCTTTGATGAAGTCCGATATTCTTTCTGCCATAGTCATAACAGTAACGTTGATATTTGCCCTAACGCACTCTGGCATGATAGAGGCGTCAACGACTCTTAAATTTTTGACGCCGTGGACTCTTCCCGTTTGGTCAACCACAGAATTAGGATCAGATTTAGGTCCCATTTTGTTAGTGCAGGAGATATGGTGTCCTGTTGTGACCTCTTTCATTAACCAGGAGTTTAGCGATTTATCAAATTGTAAATCAGAGTCTAGCGGCGTTAATCGTTCCTCAATGAGAGATGACATGTCAGGATGGTTTTCTAAACCTACTAACATTCTCACTCCGTCACGGAACCGTCTTCGATCTTCCTCCTCTGCTAGATAATTGTAGTCAAGGTATGGCTGGNCTCTGTAATCACTTGAATTTAACTTTACTTCGCCTTTTCCTTTCGCCAAATTAATGCAGAGATTGGTTTGTATTCCTACGGGGCTGGATCTTAATCCACCTCTTTCTGGTCTGTCGCTCGCAACAGCCATCATATAAACAATCATATCGTTTTCAAGACTGGAGCCTTCGGCTGTATATCGAAGAGTCAACTGTATTCTCGGACCCAGTGAATCTAGCTCTACACCCGGTTTTGTTTTCCACGTGACATATACCATTGGATGGTCAGCTAGATTCTGGCCGACTGCTGGGGCATCATGGATTGTTTCAATTCCGTGGCCACTGAGATGATCTTTTGGTCCGATTCCGGAAAGCATGAGTATTTGAGGAGAAACCACCGCACCAGCACTAAGTATTATTTCTTCCCCTTCTAGAATGAAAGTCTCGTCTCCTGACACCACTTCCACTCCTATGGCTTTTGGTTCGACGTCTGAATTATCAAATATGATTTTTTTTACCAATACTTCCGGACGTATTGTCAGATTTAATCTATGTCTGGATAACCCTAGATAGCCTATAGCTGTGGACCACCTAATTCCATTTGGATTGTTAAGCGGTAACGGTCCAACACCTGTCGTGCCTGGCGCATTGGCATCCTCGCAGGCGGGAAAACCTGCATCCAAACAAGCCTTTTCGAAAGCCTCACTCGCAGGAAGCCACTTGTCTCTTGGAAATCTATGACAAATTATTGGGCCAGTTGATCCGTGAAAATCTCCTGGGTCATCTTGGTATGTGGTATCGGTCTCCACTTTGTTGAAATATGGCACTAGTTGCTGGTAATCCCATAAATCATTGCCTATATCAGACCAATTGTCGTAGTCCTGAGGAATACCCCTAAGGAATATTTGGCCGTTGATTGCGCTCGAACCCCCGGTGACCTTTCCTCTTGGTACGGATATTTCGGCCTTGTCAGTTCCTCTTGCAATGTATTGCCAATTGTGATCACTGGTGGATATTTCTGTTCCGGTAGCGTAGCCATATTTGACCTCCTCCGGGAGGCTATCTAGATCTGGGTAGTCGGGCCCAGCTTCAAGCAAAAGTACCGACTTATCTGGGTCTTCAGTTAATCGGGTAGCTAATATAGATCCGGCGGAACCTGCTCCGACTATGATTTTGTCGTATTTCATGCTGTGACTATTCCTTAAGTTAAATTAGATTATTCACAATGTTAAAATTTATTCATCTATAAAACTTTTAAGCGCGTCGGGGTCAATCTCCAAACCCAGACCAGGTTTTTCTGGCAGAGAAATAACCCCATTTTTCGGCAGTACCGGTTCTTTGTACAACCTAGAGACCTCTTCCGCTGGACCTGTGAACTCCTCCGAAAATTCGTGGGGTCGGACTGCATTAGTAACGGTGGAATAAAGATGAAGGCTGGCCATTGAATTTGCTCCAACACTTGGACTGTGCGGCATAACGATTTTGTTGTGAACCACTGCTAATTCATAGACACGTATCATTTCTGATAAACCACCAACGTTTAACACATCTGGTTGGAGTATGTCCGGGTTGCCTAGCTCTATAAGGTCCCGAAACCTCCACGACGATATTTCCTGTTCTCCTGTAGAAACTGAACAATCAAGAGCATCAACGACTTGCTTCAGGCCTGGGAAATCATATTGTGGAAGCGGTTCTTCAAAATGGGCTATTCCTAATTGTTCGAATCTTCTTCCTTGTTCAATTGCTGTGGGGACTGAATAGCCGCAATTGGCATCGAAGCTTAACGGGCAGTCATCGGGTAACCATTCGCGACATTTTTGAAATATGGCTAAATCCTTTTTTGGATCTGAATCTTGTCGATAATCTCTCCAATCCATCCTTACCTTGAACGCTTTATAGCCCTTATCAAACCCTTCTTGTATCTCTTCCAACATTTCTTCAGGACTTTTGCTCCACCCATTGCCTCTGCTCCAATAAAGGGGAATGTCGGTTCTTCTGGCCCCACCTAGAAGCTGGTATATTGGTAAATTAGCTGATTTTCCAGCTATATCCCAAAGTGCCACGTCAACCGAACCGACAATTTGTGAAGGAAAGCGTGTTGCTTGCTGCCCTTCGCCCAAGGTTAACAATTCCCATATCTTTCGAGGCCGGGTGGGGTCAGCTCCGACCAGTAGAGGCTTTATTAATTCTTCCAAATAAGCTCTTACAACTTTTAAATTTCTTCCTGCTTCGGAAATACCCGTTATACCTTCGTCAGTGTGGACTTGCAAAAGGAGACGACCTGGCCTGCCGACAAAGCTTCTTGCGTTATCCCCTTGAGGAGCTCGGATACGATTTACGGTAATATCAGTGATTTTCAAGTCAGCCTCCCACTTGTATATAGAATGTTTTATTAAGTTGTCGTCATTTCTTTTTTTTGATTAATAGAACTGCGGCTACAGTGGAGAGTAAGCCAAAGGCTGAGCCGACAACGATCTTCAGAGGATGCTTTCTAGCTGATTTATACAACGGTATAAATTTGTTTCCTATGGCTGCGGAAGTCTCTTTTCCTACATCCAAAGTACTTTTTATATAACTAACTTTTGAGCTTTTTGAATTCGGGTCAGAAATGCAGGTTGGAATGTTAATGGAACCGATAATCTTTCCCGCCGCTTGAGATAAAAATTCAGGATTGGAGGAAAATTCTTTCCAAATTGCCAATTCCATTCTGCTTCCTTTCTGCAAACCAGAGGATTCCTTAGGGTCCAAGGCTGCAAATTTTCGAAGCTTTAAGGCAATGGCATCAGGATTTCTAAATTTAGTAGGATCAGATGTAGTATGTGGATCTGTAAGATGCCTCAGATAGGTACTTAACTCTTTGGCTACGGTACTGTTTTCCCGTACACGTCCATGGTTCATATACGTGTGAAGCGCCAGGATTGTTTCCTCTCTGCTCCATGGGGGTATTCTTACCATGTTTTGTCCTTACTTGTTATATGGATTTGAAACTTACATAAAGATCAAAAATTCTGCAAATTTAAAGGGTGGATTTTATTAGGTTATACTTCATGTAAGAAATAAAATTCATAAATGAGTTTAAGAGTCATAGACGAGACACCCAAAATTCTAACTTCCTCAAATGATCTAGAGAAGATCATTGAGGATTCATTGTCTAACCGTTATGTAAGCATTGATATCGAAGGAAACGGTTTTTTCAGGTATCCGGAATTTGTATGTTTGATTCAACTTTGTGTAGGTGAAGATATATACCTTGTGGATCCTCTAGCAATAGATGATTTATCTTCTTTGGGTAAGATTCTCGATAACAATAAAATTGTCAAAATCCTTCATGCTGGTGATTATGATATTCGTAGCCTGAATAGAGATTATGATTTTTCATTCCGTAATGTGTTCGATACCAGCTTGGCTGCTGCCCTCCTAGGATCAAAAAAACTGGGTCTCGATTCAGTTTTGAAAGAATATATCGATGCTGATGTGACCAAAGATAAAAAGCTTCAGAGGAGCGATTGGAGTATACGACCCCTTAGCAAAGAGGCTAGAAAGTATGCGGCGGATGACGTCAGGTATTTATTCAGGGCTATGGAGGTTATGACAAACAAACTCCAAAACCTGGGACGAATTTCATGGTTGGAAGAGGAATGTGAGAGATTGCAACTTGTAAAGTTCAATCCAAGAGACGAGGACACCGCCTTTTTGGACGTTAAAGGGAGTAAAAACCTAGATGGTAAGGCTTTATCAGTGTTGCAATCCTTATATTCCGTCCGAGAAGATGAGGCTATAGGCCGAGATCGTCCCCCTTTCAAAATTGTAGGGGACTCAGTGTTAGTGGCTATTGCTAGGGAACCTTACTCCAATTACTCAGAGATCAAGGGTATCGGTATGTGGGGTCGTCCTGATGTGTCGAAGCGGATTAGAAAAATAGTGATAGAAGCCCTCAATAAACCTCCAGTCGAACGACCTCGCAGGCAAAACACAAGAACAAATGTGATGTCGAATAAAGAAAGAGAAAAGGCTAATACCAGGTTGAAAGAGTTAAAGGAATGGAGGAAGACGCTGGCGGAGGGTATTGGTATAGATCCTAGTCTTTTGTGGCCAACTATTAGTCTTGACAGACTCTCTAAAGATCCAAGTAGGTTTAAGGAAGAGATTTCAGAACCTCGATTAAGGAAATGGCAATATCTAGAATTCGGAAAAGAATTAGAAGATAAATTAGCCTGTTTGCAGTAGCCTACGGCACCATTAACTAAGAGGTATACTCATGGAATTTTTAGTCCCGTGGTGGTTATTACTTATTTTATCGGGGTGTTTATTTTTCGTTACCAGTATGTGCTTTAAACTTAAATCTGCAGTCTCAGAGCTGAAATCACGGATAAGAAGCCAGTCCACCCGATACGGACAAATAACTGAACAGTTTTTACCCTTAGTTGAAGCTTACCCATGGGATAGCAAACAATTTAGATTTCTCGGCAGCCCAATCGATGGCATACAGTTTGAAGAAGACAAGATAATTTTGGTGGAATTCAAGTCTTCTTCCAGTCAGATGTCTGGCAAGCAAAGAAAAATAAAAAAATTGGTTGAACAAGGGAAAGTCGAATTTGAATTGATAAGAGTAGGATAAAAAGTACAAAAGGTTTCAATGATATGAGCAATTTATTTACTCCAATCACTATAAGAGGGGAAAAAATACGGAATAGGCTTTTCGTAGCCCCGATGTGTCAATATTCAGCTAATAATGAAGATGGCATAGCAACAGATTGGCATATGGTTCATTTAGGGACTAGGGCTGTAGGGGGTGCTGGACTTGTTATGGCTGAGGCGACAGCAGTATCTCCGGAGGGAAGAATATCACCGCAAGATTTGGGTATTTGGTCTGATGAACAGGCTTCTGTGTTGCAGCCNATAGCCAGTTTTATTGATTCGCAAGGGGCAACTCCTTCCATCCAANTGGCCCATGCAGGTAGGAANGCATCACACAAAAGGCCCTGGGAAGGTGGCGATGTTTTACCAAAAGAGGATGGTGGATGGGACATAGTGGGGCCTAGCTCGCTTGAATTTGATGAAGGGTGGGTTGTCCCTGATGAATTGACAATGGAGGATATAGATTCAGTCGTTTCAGACTTCTCCATATCCGCCGTTAGGTCTGTTGAAGCGGGATTTAGAGTGTTGGAATTACATTTAGCTCATGGCTACTTGGCTTGTGAATTCATGTCACCGCTATCTAATAATAGGAAAGACAGCTACGGGGGAACCTTGAGGAACAGGTGTCGATTACCCATAGATATTGTCTCAGCAGTGAGAAAGGCTATTCCAGAGGCTATGCCNTTATTGGTTCGNATATCTGCAACGGAATATATGTCAGATGGGTGGTCACTTGAAGATTCTATAGAGCTCTCAGGTTGGTTAAAGGAGGAGGGTGTAGATATGATAGATTGTTCCTCCGGTGGAAATTCACCGTCTCAAAATTTGGAGGCATTTCCTGGTTATCAGGTACCGTTTGCAGCTGCCATAAAAAGAGAGGTTGGGATATTAACTGGAGCAGTTGGATTGATTACCGACGNTTCTCAAGCCGANCAAACTCTGAGAAATGGNGAGGCAGATGTTATTCTNCTGGGAAGAGAANTNCTTAGGAATCCTTACTGGCCGTTGAACGCGCAGGTTGAGTTGGATGCTCAAGATTCTGTATGGCCACCTCAGTATGTGAGGGCGAGGCGGTAGATAATAAATATAGATTTATTTAAGCCAGTTTCGGATCAAAAAAATACCGATTCCAATTACGAAGCCAGCGGCTGTAAGTCCAACATTTCCTGTTATGAGTCCTCCAGTAACGAGTCCCAATGACACAGAAAATACGCCAACAAGAATAAACCAACCCTTACTCATAGAATATTTTCCTTTGTATTAATTGACCTTAACGTTTATCTTAACCGGTAAGAGGACATTACAAATAGATTGTTTTAGGGCAGTCTTTATCAGGTATATTAAGGAGTAGTCATGGATACGGAAATTTTGCGATTAGCGAACCTAACAGCGGATCTTCTGATTGAATCTAATCAAACTATTGGAATTGCTGAATCTTCTTCTGGTGGTTTAATTTCAGCGTATTTGCTGGCTATACCTGGGGCTTCTAAATATTTTATGGGTGGATCTGTAATATATACCAGAGTAGCTCAACTCAATTTATTAGGNGTANANGATGAACAGATGGAAGGATTGAGAGCTTCAACAGAGGAATATGCTTCTCTAAATGCCAGAACGATACGGGAATTNCTNGGTACTACATGGGGGTTGAGTGAAACTGGAGCNACAGGTCCTACAGGGAACCGGTATGGAGATTCTGCTGGTCATTCNTGTATNGGNGTTTCAGGTCCTTTGTCTCGCACCAAAACTTTGGAAACCGGAATCGNACAAAGAGAGGAAAATATGGGTTCTTTTACCAAAGCATCGTTGGAGTTTCTAATAGAGTGCTTAGAAAAGAATCGTTAANAATTTCGGTGTGATCTGATACAGCTATAGTCAACACTTCGCACCTATTTTTTATTTTTGGGCCATGAAATTTCTTTCGGGAGTTCCCATAGCCTTCAAGGCAAATATTCCTATTGCCATAACGACCACAGTTCCGTAGAAGATGGGGCGATAGCTATCTAGATTATCGTAGGATAAACCAGCTAGCAAAGGTCCGACAGCGAATGATACAGCGGTACCGTATCCCGCTACTCCCATGATACTAGCAAAACTTTTCAGGCCGAAATAATCCTGCACAATCATGTTCGTAAGTGTTCCAAACGCTCCCATGCAAAGACCCCACAGTGGGGAACAAACCCAGATAATGCCGGGAACAGTGGGATTCACTGATAGTAGGAGTGCAACAGATAATCCCAGAAAAGAGACCATCATTGCATATCGAGCGGTTATTTTTTCACCTAGGATGCCGAATATTAGTTTCCCCCCCATTCCTGCAAGTGCCAAAATGCTCATAGCTGTCGCCGCTGTAGTGGAATTCACACCTTCATTAACATAATGAGAAATAAGCTGAGGTAATAAAGAGGCAAAGGGTGTAGCACCCACGAGAAATATATATAGAAGTATATAAAGGGTCTTTGATCGTGCTGCCTCCGATATGGACATTCCTGGTAGTTCTGCCGGTTCTGGTGAGGTAATTGGTATCTTGCTCGGCACTTTTAGGTTTAGTGGTTCCATTTTCGGCTCCCTAAGTGCTATAAGAACCGTCACCGCTACCAAAGAAGTTAACAATCCCTGCAGGTAGTAACCGGATTGCCATCCCCCGAGAGCAATTACCGCCCCGATAATTCCAGGCATAACCACCCCGCCAAAGTTATTACCCATCATNGCNATTCCCATGACNCTGCCTCNTGTGTTNGGAAACCATAATCCNACAATTCGGCCGACAGGNGTCATTGTGGCAGAGAANCCNGCATATTGTAGAAANCTNAAAGCGTACCAATGCCANANCTCGGTCATCANTGGNCTCANGATGTAACTTNNAGCCGTNAGNCTTACGCATAAAGCGACTATGATNCTNGGTCCTTTNCGNTCTATAATTCGGCCAAATAAAGGNCCNAGGANCTGNCCAATTGCTANNAAGGAAAGNGAAGCGTTGATNTGCGTNCGNGTCCAACCAAATTCTGCNGACATTTCATCACCGAANAAAGCGAATGTNTAGGTGCTAAACCCGACAAGAGCNGTTGATATGCTGAAACAAACCGCCACTGCCCACCATCCATTAATTGGNTTTAACGGGTTCCAAGTGGAACNANNTTTGTTGGANTTAGCNGNNGATTTATTCAAANTGTCTNGGTNTTATGAAANGTCATGAAATTNNTATACTTCAAANANTAGTCTGNTTNCTCNAATNNAANTGNTTGACTGNAAATGTGTANTAACATACTATTTANANATATAANTTGTTTTATGTAACNAAAANNNANNNAANGTTANCTNATTTCNNTCNGTNTGNTCATATCATCGCTAATGGAANGAAATTAGTAAATTCTNCAAAGGACTANTATGAGCTACATTACGGATTTGGCCCTTCGTAGAGGGTCNGTGACNGTTTTNGCCTTCATTATTATTCTAGGNGCNGGTATNTTCACNTTNANNTCCTTACCTGTTGANGTANTACCNAGAGTNCAGTTTCCCTTATTNACAGTTAATGTAGATTATCTGAATGCTGGTTCAGAAGAAGTGGTTGAAGCAGTGACTCAGCCATTAGAGNAGCACATTTCCGGNTTAGGTAATTTGGAATCTATTCAATCCACTTCCGTGGAGGGTAAATCGATACTTCTGCTTTTTTACGAATATGGNTCNGATATGGATCAGGCGAAGAAAGATTTGGAAGCNCGATTGGTNTCANTGGAATTGCCAGATGGAGCCACTGTGCCCAATGTGAGAGGAATAGATCCGGGTAGCGAACCTATATTGCAGTTGAGCTTAACCCGGAGTGAAGGTGATTTCTCTTCCCTATCTGATGTGGTTGAAAGCCAAATTGAACCAAGTTTGAATTCTGTCCAGGGAATTCAAAATGTAGCTGTTACCGGAAATCAAATATTGGATCTCTTGGTAGCCTTGGACCCTGATGCATTGGCACGGTTTGATGTTTCAATTGCCGATATCTCTAAAGTTCTTGGAGATAGTAATTTTTCTGTTCCATCCGGATATTTATTTGATGGGACAAAAATGGTTTCAGTTCGAACTAGCAATAATGTTTCCTCAATCAAGGATGTAAAGCAAATACCTGTTGGCTCTACTGAAGGGAAAGTGATAACCCTCATTGACGTTGCAGTTGTATCTCTTGTGTCTTCCCCGACTAATTCCATATCTCGCACCAATGGAATACAGAGTTTAGGTATAAGTGTCACAAAAGATCCTGACGCTAACACTGTGGATGTTTCGGCTGTTGCCTTATCTAAAGTTATGGCTATCGCGAATGCAGAAAAAATTCANGTGGTGGAAATCTACAATGGAGGACCTGAAATTGAAAGCCAATTAAACACTCTCAAAANTGAAGGGATGTACGGGTTTATTTTCGCTGTTGTCGGAGTGTTTCTTTTTCTTCTTAATGTTCGCAGAGGTTTTCTGAAAGGCCTTACTCTTTCCTTAAGACCTACTTCAGTAATAGCTTTAACCATACCCATCAGCATCTTAGGGGGTGTTCTNTTGATGGGTTTTACAGACCTCACTTTGAATATCATGACTTTAGGCGGGCTAGCCATATCGGTGGGTCGGGTGGTCGACGATAGTATAGTTGTACTTGAAAATGTGTATCGACACATGCAGAGAGGAGAAAGCCCCAAAGTTGCGGCTTTGAACGCAACGAGGGAAGTAGCGGCTCCGATAACAGCTTCGACTCTTACTACTATTGTAGTTTTTGCCCCCCTAGGTTTTATTCAAGGCATAGTTGGTTCTTTCTTTTTCCCTTTTTGTTTGTCAGTTACTTTTGCTTTGATTTCTTCTCTACTTGTTTCAGTAACTTTCGTTCCCGTAGTGGGTGCCTTTTTACTAAGGCCAGGAGATCTTACTGAAGGTGATGACACTGAATCTTCCCTCACGGCAATTCAGAAGATTTATAAACCGACTTTGGAGTGGGCACTTACACATAAACTAGCCTCGGTTGGAATTGCCGTGATGTTGTGTGTCGCTAGTTTGGGCCTTTTACGATTCATTCCNGTGACATTGTTTCCGGCGGGACCAGATAGGTACATTTCTATCGATATTTCTGTTTTACCCAGTGCGACTGCCGAAGAAAAAGATATCGCTGTACTGAGCGTTGAATCAGAACTTGAGAGATTGCGTACAGCAGGAAATGTCGAGAACTATTTGACTACGATAGGTGGGATGGGCATAGNATCTTTTCCGGNCGCAGGATCACTGGGTAGTGCAAATATATTTGTGAATATTGATAGTTCNGCNCCATCGGATATAGCCGATANTTTGAGAGATGCTCTCCCATCGACTGATGGACGAATCTATAGGGTGGAAGAAGGTACTGGAGGGCCACCNGCCGCCGGGCTGGAATTGCAGATAGTTGGCACTTCTTTTGAAGATGTGACTCGTGCTAATTCCCAATTAATGGAAGCTATAAAGACTGTTAAGGGAATTGAGAACATTGAAAGTGACCTTACTGGTTTGAGGCCAGAAATGATCTTAAAGGTTGATTCGGAAGCAGCCTCTAAAATCGGACTTACATCCAGAGAAGTAGCGCAAAGAGTAAGTGAACCTATGAAAGGTCAAACTGTTGGCAGCTATGTCATAGATGGTAAAGACGTAAAAGTAATACTTAGAGTTGGTAGCGGAATGTATGGAGGTATGGGTTCTTTTGATGATGTGATGATTTCAGGCCCTCTTGGAGCTGTTTCTATAGAGGAATTGGTTGATCCTGTGTTACAGGAGGCTCCAATTGCGATTGGAAGAACCAACGGGAAAAGATCGGCAACAATAACAGGTATGATAACCGATGAGGATGCCAGGGCGGTTGGCTTGGAAGTCGAGAAAATAAGGTATTTTGTTGAGCAAAACAACCCCGGAGTTATTATTGAGTCGGGGGGAATATTTGCAGAGATAGCTGAGGGGTTTCAAGACATATTTTTAGCAATGGCTATAAGTATTGTTCTAGTGTATTTGGTGATGGTTGGTAGCCTAGGGTCGTTGAGGAACCCGTTTGTAATACTTTTTAGTTTGCCTTTGGCAGGGATAGGTGCTTTGGTTGGACTAGCTGTTACCGGAAGTTCCTTGGGGTTACCGTCAATGATGGGGTTGTTGTTGTTGATTGGCCTTGTAGTGACGAATGCTATCGTATTGATAGCGTTTGTACAGCAATTACAAGACAAGGGTATGTCTGTTCGTGATTCCCTTATTGAAGGGGGAGTAGTGAGGCTGCGTCCGATATTAATGACTGCTATCACTACTGCAGCGGCCTTGATTCCACTTGCGGTTTTTGTCGGAGATGAAGGAGGAGGAATTATAGGGTCTGATTTGGCGATTGTTGTTATCGGAGGCTTGGCTAGTTCTACATTTCTGACCTTGCTCATTATCCCCATAATTTACGAGTTTATGCATGAAACGATTCCTAATCTTTTAAGATTAAAAAGATAGCTGCTTAAACAATTAAATGTTAGTCTTCAGGGATGATTTATTTTCAATTCGTAGTTCCTGTTGTCTTCTGAAGTCACCAAAAATCCATCTGAAGACGCACCCCGTGGTATTTACAAGGGATGGATAGTAGTAGCTGTATCTTTTCTATCTATCGGAGGGTCAATAGGTTTTGCTCAATATGGGTTTGGCCTTTTTATAGTCCCTCTGCAAGAAGAATTTGGATGGACGAGAACTCAGATCAACTTTGCCCTAACACTTGGGGTATTAGCTCATTTTCTTTCACCTTTAATTGGTCGAACCATAGATACTTTTGGATCTAGGTATGTAATGGCGGGTTCCTTGGGGTTTATAGCGGTAGGTCTTTTTCTCAGATCAATAATGGCTGAATTATGGCAGTTTTATTTTTTTTCTCTCCTAATTTTTGCCGGAGCGCCTGGTACCGGATTAGCCACTGGACGTNTGGTCCAATTATGGTTCCCTGAAACTCGTGGACGTATGATGGGGTTTGTTACGGCAGGTAACAATTTTGGAGGAATGNTTTCGATTCCAGTTTTAACTCTTCTTATTGCTTTTGGAGGTTGGAGAAGCGGGTTTCTTTTCACCGCGATTGTNCTGGGGATATTATCGATCGCNTCTTTTATTTTCGTGAGAGATGGTATTGAATTNGTATTAAAGGAACAAAATAAACGTTGGGCTCCGANAGGTCTTAATCAGTATTCTTCGAAAAAANTGCTTGAGGGNNTGTCNGTTCGATCAGCCTTGCTAACAAGGGCATTTTGGTTTATTGCGATTGGTATGACCTTACAGCAGTTTGTAAGGACTACTCTAGTTACACAACTGGCAGCCCATTTGCAGGATATTCAACTTTCAGCTGACAAAATAAGTCTTTGTCTTACTGTTTTGGCATTTGGTGGAGTGGCTTCCAAAGTTATATTTGGAAGGGTTAGTGAGAATACTACGGCTAGGTGGGCCTATGCGATGGTTGTAGGGATTCAGGTTATAGGTGTAGCTGCCTTCATATTTTTTTCTTCTGATAATTTTATTTTGATATTCATTTCATTATCAGTTTTTGGCCTTGGTATGGGGGGTATAGGGGCCCTTGGGCCCTTGGCAGTAACTGAACTTTTCGGTATGAAAAATTACGGGACTCTAAATGGGTTGATTCGGCAGGGAGTGATTATTCCTGGGATAGTCGGTCCTTTATTAGCAGGGGCTATTTATGACAGTCAAGGTAGTTACGACCTAGCGTTTAAAATAATTTTGGGGTTTCTGTTTTTGTCGTTTGTGTGTTTTGTTTTAGCTAGTCCTCCGGCAGGGGAAGAATATATCCAAAGTCGGAGGACTGGCAAATCTAAACTCTGACGAATTTTTGGAGTCGGGCACCGTCCAAAGTTTCACCGACATACAGGCTTCCTTCGGAGTCAATTCCAACTGCGTGAGCGGCCACGAAGTCACCAGCTGTATGTGTGTCCGCACCCCATCCTCCTAGCCACTGTCCACTTTTTGTCATGATTTTGACTCCGGAATGAGGAGTAACAACGGTGACTTCATCGGCATCAGGACCGGCTCCTTGTCTCATTCCAAGTTCTGCTACGTACATTGCGCCGTCATTACCATGCAAAATTTCATTTGGCCTGTGAACTCCTTTCCATTCTGAGACATATTGTCCTGATGAAGTAAAAATCTGAATTCGGCTGTTCTCACGGTCTGCAACATAAACAAGACCAGAAGGATCTACCTCAACGCCGTGTGGAATCATAAATTGTCCTGGTCCAGTTCCTCTTTCACCCCATGAGCCAATCAATTTTCCTTCAGGCGTGTAATGATGAACCCTGGAGTTACCGTACCCGTCAGAAATATAGAGCGATCCGTCAAGACCAAAAGCTATATCGGTGGGTTTGTTAAAAGGTTCGCCACTTTGCTCAGGGGCCGGTTCATTTGGCGTACCCAATATCATCAACTGTTCGCCTTCGGCTGACCACTTACGTACAGTATGGTCACCTACATCGGTTGTCCATATGGAATCCGCGGGCCCAACTTGTACGTGATGCGCCGATGAGAAAGTATCCTCACCCCACGTGGTTAGAATGGTTCCGTCTTTATCTAATACGATCATTGGGTGCTCGCTTCTGTTATAGGCGAAAATACGGTCTTGACTATCAACACATACTCCCACTACGTGATTCCATTCCCATCCACTTGGTAAAGGAGCCCAACCAGGAACATTTTCATATGTGTACTCGCCGTAACTCACTCTTAAAGGTTTGGTGGCCATTATTTTCTCCTTGAAGTATTAAATTTCCGGTAACAGAAGCATTGTTTAGGTAGAGATCTTTTGTAGGTTCGAAACTATACTTTGTTGATTGAATCTATTCAACATATAGAAATTCTATTTCTGTTGATTGACAGTGTTTTTAGTGAACGATAGACTCTTTGCTAAGGAACGTTGGTTACTGATACCGGTTTATTAATGATCGTTAATTAAGGAGATTACAATGGCGAAATATAGTTGTGGCGACTGTGGAATGGAAGTACATCCTATTACTTGTGGGAAATGTGGAACAGAATTGACCCATGTAAATATTGAGAAGGATGATGGTACGACAGTCGGTGTAGCAGAATGTACTAACGGCTGTGGCAAAATCAAGTCCCCAATGTGTTGTGGACACGATATGGCTGCCGCGTAATTAGAATAACTTGAACAAAGTAATAAAATGGGTCGCTCATAAGCGACCCATTTTTATTTGATACTGTTTATGTTTGCTTTCTTAAATCAATATTCATACATATTGATTTCTCTTTTCATTTTGACCATAGGTTTCTTTTTGGTCTACCGCACTTTTTCTATAAAANCGGCCTTACTGTCAGTTCTAATTCTTTTGATAATTGCGGTGTTTTCCCAGAATTTCCTGACGAGTTCTTCTGATGGGTTAAAGGATATTTCTGCTTGGGAATCGTTGCACAATTCTGGTCGGCCCGTCTTGCTGTATTTATATTCCGANCTTTGAATTGGATGCCTATCTATGAAACCTGCCGTTGACAGGTTGGAAACGCAACTGGGTCAGAAGTTAATATTCGTTAGGCTAGAAGTGCAAAGCCAAGTTGGCAAGGCTTTATATAGTAAATACGATGCAAAGCTGGTACCAACTTTCATAATTTTTGACCAATCTGGTTCTATTCAATACAGAACTAATGGTGTCCCTGAGTATGATTCCATTAATTCCATGTTAGTTGGTAATTGATCAGGATTTTACTAATTGTTTTTGGTAATAATTGTTGACCCAAATGAAAGTGCAATACATAAAGAGGAAAGAAAAAATAATCCAGGGGTAAAACCGTTGAATATATCAGCAGAAAACCCCAATAAAATTGGACCTAAGACTCCACCTACTTCTCCTGCTGTGAAATAGAGTCCTCCAGCCGCACCTGTTTTTTCCCCCCCTACCATTGATATTAATGTAAGCATGATGATCGGCATAACGCCTCTTGATGCAATTCCTAGAACGATGAGTACACTTAAAAGTAGGGAATTTTCAAAATAGATCAAACAGATAGTGCAGGCTGCGGCNATACCAAAAAGGGTAAAAACAATTTTTTTATGTGCGCTGGGTTTTGCAAACTGTGGGATGATTGCTGCACCCAGTGCCCCCGTAGCAACTGGTATTGCTGCTAACAACCCGGCTTTTGATGAACTCAAACTTTTTTCCACTAAAATTTCAGGAAGCCAATTATTNGTCGCGTGATTGAATAAAAACATTCCAAGTACGATGATTAGAATTAAGCGCACTTCTCTCACCCTAACTAGCTCAGGGAAAGTCTTCATACTTGCCAATAGATCTTTTTTATCATTGGGTTTCAAGCTGTCAGGTCTAAGGTCTCTGGCAAGTAATATCCAGATTATTGCTGTAATGAAAGCCACACCAGCCAGCGTCAACAAAGTTAATCTCCAACTATTGTCATAGAGAGGCATTAGGAGACTGTTGGTAGCTGACAACACAAGGATCCGTCCTACGGCGGGGGCAGTTAGATACAGGCCCATTGCACGTCCCCGGTCAGATTCAGAAAACCATGTGCTAATTAATTTTGGTGCACCAATTGATATGAAGGGGCCACCTAAACCAAACACCATTACAGCAAAAAGTATTGTTTTGTAATCGACGGCGATAGCCCTAAGGAGTCCGGAAATACCAATAAAAATAACACCAACCATTATTGTGTATTTCAAATTGAATCTATCTAATAAAGCCCCGGCTGGAATTGCGGTCAATATATAAATTAGTGGCCATGCCCCCAATACAGTTCCCATCGTCGTGCGGCTTAAGCCTAGATCCTGACTAACCGGCCCAATTAGAGGAGGTATACCGCCCTGCACTACCCCAAATGAGAAATAGGCAAGCCAAACACCNGCGAGCATTACCCATCTATATGGAATATTTTGTTGTGAAGATTCTTTCATTAACGAGCGATTTTTCCTGTGCGATGCGAAATGGCTCACGCAATAACAAGATTTTGAGGCACTAACTCCACTAGCGCAAGACACAAACTTCAGTGCCAGTTTAGTATTTGATATATAGGTGTATACTTTTTCGCCCGAGCATGTGATGAATAGGAGATTTATATATGGCAGAAAAGAAAGTATTTGTTACTAGAATCATAGTTCCAGATGCAATTACCAAGTTGCAACAAAATTTTGAAGTAGAGATCTGGGATCAGCCAACACCTCCCCCAAAGGAATTGGTCATACAGAAAGCCAAAGAGTGTGATGGAATGATGATCGAGTCTAATGACGTCATGGATGACGAAGTGTTTTCGGCGGCGGCTCGATTAGAAGTCGTGGGGACCAGGGCAATAGGAATTGACAATATAGATCTCGAATCAGCAACTAAAAATGGTGTTCTTGTAGGTAATACCCCCGGTATACTACATGAGTCGTGCGCCGANTTTACCATGGGATTGATACTTTCTTTAGCCCGTCAAGTAACCCGTTCCAACAGGAAGGTTATTGCGGGGGAATGGAAAATTTTTGATCAGACTCCATATTTGGGTACCGATGTGTACGGCAAAACTTTGGGATTAGTCGGGTTGGGTTTGATAGCTACTGCGGTCGCCAAAAGGGCAAAAGGATTTGATATGGAGATCCTCTATCATTCTAGGACACGTAAACCGGATGTTGAAGATATGTATGGACTTAAGTGGGTTCCTGATTTGGATAGACTCTTGTCTGCATCCGATTATGTTTCTGTTCATGTTCCTCTCGGGCCGGAAACTCAAGGATTTATTGGTTCAAAAGAAATTGGAAATATGAATGAGAACGCTTTTTTAATAAATACTTCTAGAGGAGGAACGGTAGANCCAGATGCCCTGCGAGAAGCTTTAACAGCTGGGAAAATAGCAGGAGCGGCTTTGGATGTTACTTTACCTGAACCAATATCGCCGGATGATCCTTTNCTCCATATGGAGAACGTGATTATCACTCCTCATATTGCTAGTGCCAGCGCGGCTACGCTTAGGAGAATGGGTTTGATGGCGGCTGATAATGTTATTTCACATCTCAAAGGAGAGCCGATGCCTGCCTGTTTAAACCCGGAGGCAGTGGGGTAGCCCGTGGCTTTTTGGTGATGATGAGCATCCGATCTTTAATCCATATATGGATGTGCATTTTTTTAATGGTTGCCATTCCAGGATGTTTTTTGATCGATTCTGAGGAAAAGGAGCCCATTATTCCCACTCAGGAGCCAACATCTGTGGTGGTAATTGTTCCTGTCGCTACTGCTGAAAATAAACAATCATTACCTCAGGCTCCATCGCCGATATCCATTTCCACCTCCGTTCCGATACCGACAGNGACTCCTGTAAAAATTAGGGAAATATCCAAACCTGAAGTTGATGACAAAACTATTCAGGAAAAAACATTTGACGCTGTCTCTAAAATGAATTCATTTAAATATATTCTTGAAGGTATTGCTCGAGTTGATGCGGGAGGTATTTTGGTAGGTGTACCACTTTCAGCATCGGGAGCCGTAACTTCTTCCGCCTCTTTATCCAAATTTGAAGCCAATTTGTTAGGGATAGGATTGTATGTGGAATCTGCAAAAACGGGAGATAATATCTATACCAGAGAATCTTCTTTGGAGGAATGGAAAGATAGTCCAAAGTTGGGTATCGGGCATATATCAGATGATTTTTTGAAGGCTGTCGGGGACTCTTTTTTGAAATCTCATCTTAGTGGAAGCGATATTTTGACAACGCAAGAGAAAATCATTTTTTTATTTAATGATGATGGGNCGGTTGGTTCTGTCACTCCATTATTCGAATTAATCGCCGCCGAAGAGGAGGTTCGAAGATTCACCCCTGAAAAATGGAAGGTGAATTTGGAGGTAGATTCTGACAATTACGAAATTTCCAAAATTATCTCCGAATTTTCTCTGAGTAACGGTGGGCAATTCCTTTCAGAAGTATTTGGTATGGAGGGGTTATCAGGAGTAGGCAGTACCGATGTTGAACTCGTGATAAAGTTTAGCCATATTGGTGAGGATTTCTCTATCGTGATTCCTCAACCAGCTCATTAGCCGTCATATCCTAATACGACGAATCCTTCGGTGTCGGCCGCTTTATGCCTCAAAGCTGCTACTGGTTTGTATTCTTCTGAATTACTAAATTTATCCATATCTTCCCGTGTGGGGAATTCCAATATGACTATTCTTTTGGGTTGCCAAGTAGTGTCATCTGCCAAAATTTCTCCTCCCCGTACTAGATATTTCCCACCATATTTCT
>PAON01000020.1:0-14987 GCA_002708495.1 Dehalococcoidia bacterium
TCAAAATCATGTGACTGTTTATTCGGTTTCCTAAACCGGAGGCACAGGTTCGAGTCCTGTTAGGGGTACCACTCTCTTTGGTCACAAAATGCTCACGAACTTTCTGCAAGCGTCAGATTTAATGCCTCGTCAATTTGTCGGGCAGCAGCTTCTTCACCCTTTTAAACAAATCCATCAGCGAAACGGAAAGTATTTTTTTACAGCTCTGGGTCAATCCTGTGAACCTACCTGACTAACGTCTCTTAGCAAACAATTCTTAGATGATATATATTCCTANNCACACNTTTAAGAATAGTTTTCTTTACNGTTAACAACCTATAATCCGTCCGTTGGCTGATACTTATATCAAGGATATTACTNATGGTAGATCACCATCACNAAGACAACGACCAANANCAGGACCANCCAGGGCATCATGCTCATAATGANCCTNCTTCAGGNNTTCGTGGGAGTGGNAATTTTATTATTGCTGGNTTAACCAGNGGCCATGGGGTTTTTCATTGGTTCNTGCAGTCATTCATNGTCTTNNTACCNGAGGTCGAAGCTACTTTTGGATTGTCAAAAGTCGGCGTTGGTTCCATATCAACAGTCAGGGAATTGGTTTCAGGACTGATAACTCTCCCCGGCGGAATAATTGCAGACGCATTGAGAAAATACTGGGGGTTAATTCTGGCTTTGTGCATGGCTGGATTCGGACTAGGCTGGCTTATCGTAGGGCAAGCATCTGTATTTCCATTACTCCTTTTTGGGGTAGCAATTGTCGCCGTGGCAGCATCTCTTTGGCACCTCCCAGCCATGGCTTCTCTTTCTCATCATTACTCCCATAGAAGAGGTACAGCCCTATCNTTTCACGGCATAGGAGGAAATATTGGGGATGCAATCAGCCCCGTTGCTACAGGCTTCTTACTTGGTTATCTAGCATGGCAAGATATTCTGAGCATTTATGCGGCTGTTCCTATATTTATAGCCTTCCTCGTTTACTGGGCGTTTAAAAATATTGGCCGTGCAGTTTCAGATGAAGAGGAATCTAATTCTGGTCAGGACCGAATGGGCCAGACCAAAGCTATTTTAAAAAATCCGCTTATTTGGGTAATTACATTTGCGGGTGGTATACGGGCAATGGCATTTATAGCCTTAATCACCTTTTTACCGTCATATTTATCTAATGACTTGGGACTAACCGATTTCAGAAGAGGGCTATATTTCGGACTGCTAGTAGCTGCAGGCATAGTGTTTACCCCACTTATGGGATATCTCTCAGATAAATTCGGTCGAAAAATAGTACTAGTCCCTGGAATGCTTTTTGACGCCATAATAGTTTTATTGATGGCCAGTTTTGGTGAAGGAGTCCCACTCATAATACTANTGGTATTGCTGGGAGCTTTCTTCTACAGTGACCAACCGATACTAACNGCGTCCGCACTNGATATCGTTGGAAGTGGAGTTGCGACTACAACATTAGGTGCNCTCTCATTTGCAAGNTTCGGANTAAGCGCTATTTCTCCGATAATAGCTGGTTATCTNTACGATACCTATTCAATGGATTCTGTCTTTTACTATGTAGCTTCCTTAATGATATTTTCAGCAATCGTATTAGCTTTCACAAAATTAAAGTCTCCTGAAAGGGCGCCTGAACACGCTGGCTAAAATAAATGGAGTTATTCCCGATAAATCTCCGGTGACAGTCGACCAACGAGCAAAGCAGTTCAGTGAACCTGTCATATTTCGGATAATCCCCTGGCATCTTGGGATTGAAAGGTTGGCTNAAAANTTACAAACCATTTAATCTGCATTTTNTTAAAAGAATTTCAATAAAATAATCACNTTAAGNTATAGAGTAGGTATTGATATGGACTATGGAATAGCGATTCCTTCATACATAAATGCATGGAAAGATGTCCAGGCCGCTGAAAAAGCCGGGTTTACCCACGCGTGGTTTTTTGATTCTCAACTTATTTACTCAGACGTATGGGCAACAATGGCATTGGCGGCCGAAAATACAGAAAAGATAAAANTAGGTACCTTGGTTGCAATCCCAAGCAATCGTATCGCGCCCGTAACAGCCGCCGCGGCAGCCACTATAAACAAACTCGCACCAGGAAGGGTAATAGTGGGAATCGGTACAGGTTATACAGGTAGGAATACTATGGGTTTACCTGCTCTGAAATTGAAAGAATTTACAACTTATGTATCTCAATTAAAAGATTTATTGGCTGGAAAAGATGTCCTTTTTAAAGAGGGAGATCGAGAAAGGTGGATACGGCTAATACATAGTAAGGAAAACTCTGGACGTGACGATTTCTTCAATATAGAAGATCCCATCCCGGTAATGGTCGCTGCAAACGGTCCAAGAGGGCAAGAAATTGTAGGAGAAATATCTGACGGCTGGATCACTACAGGGCGTTCTNTAAACGTCCCTGAAGGCCTGCCCAATATCATGAAAAGTGCGAGTAGAACTGGTAATTCATTTGATCAATTTGGAGGTACAGATACAAAACCGTATGTGACAGTGTTGACTTCAACATGTGTTCTTCGTGAGGGTGAAAATATCTCCAGCCAGAGAGTGATAGAAAGCGTCGGACCCACGTTATTACCTGGTGTTCATGCTATGTGGGAAAGCAGCTTTGGCCCGGGTTCCAATCTAGGAATGTCCAATTCGTCAATTGCCGAAGATTACAATAATTACATCATGGAATACGGGGATAAAAAAACACCATCCACTTTGCCAGACAGAAGATATCTGGATGTTCATGAAGGACATTACGTTTATCTGAAAGAAGGAGAAGAAAAATTTATATCAAATGATCTCATTGCACGAACGTTAACAGGAACGGGAAAAGAAATTAACGATAAACTGGATCATCTTGAATCGATTGGTGTGAACAACGTCGCTCTTTCAGTTGTAGACGCAAAATCTGCTCGCGAACTGATAAAAGATTTTGGAGAAAAAATTATTATGGAAAGAGACACTCCTTCGATATAGGGCTTGGAAAACTATTTCTACTCTGTTGGACCGGAACTTTACGGACGAGTTTCCAAAGCCCAGGAAATTAAATGCAGAACAGTGTGGATAAAACTTACGATGTGATGGGCGACCCATGAAGTCNCGATACGACATGCAAGTGTTAGCCTGATTTATANCTCGGAACACNGATAATTAAATCGGTTGTGCTTGCCATCTATCATGATTATAGTCATAGGCATTAATATCTGGAGAAATATGAATGCATAAGATGACTGGTAGACCAACGGTTGATGCGCAGTCGATTTTGAACAACGTCCGAGAGATAGCTGCTGATTTCGCATCTCAACGCTCTGAAAGGCAGAGACGNCGTGAATTATTAAAAGAAGACTTCGATAGACTNAGGGAAGCGGGNTANCCATTGGTGGCNGTCCCCACTGAGTTTGGAGGAATCTGGGAGGGGGACATCATCGGGACCCGAATGGTCTGCGAAATTCTCAAAACCCTCGCACATGGAGATTCATCGATAGCCCTTGTGTCTGCAATGCANCCTGCCGTGATTGGCTCTGCTGGTTGGTCAACTATANCAGCGGCTCCAGANCCTTACGCTAANGNATGGGAAGAACAACGTAATTGGGCTTTCCAAACAGTACATGACGGACATTTTTGGGGAACAATAATGTCTGAACCTGGTAGTGGCGGAGATAACACTCAATCCAGCTCTGGTGCCAAATTGGAGAAAGACGGTGTTCAATATCTAATTAGCGGCCAGAAACACTTTGGGAGCGGTTCAGGGATGACTTCCTATATGGTGACCCATGCTGTCCCAGAGGGTGAAATCTCCCCAGACACATTTATTTTAGATATGCGTGATGTGGCTTGGGATGGCTCTGCCGGCGTTGAACTTGTTGCCCCATGGGACGGGCACGGTATGACGGCTACGCAAAGCCATGGAATGGTTTTTGATAATTTCCCCGCTAGGAGATTGGCATTTCCTGGAGAAGAACGACGGAAAATTATCGCTGATATGGACCGACCACAAGGTGCCTTCTTCGTGGCAGTNATCGCGGGNATCGTCGAAACAGCTGTANCAACTGCACGCCANCAATTACANTCNAAGCATGATCGTATGCGCTCCTATGAACAGGTTGAGTGGNCGAAGGTNGAAATCGACGCATGGCTAGTACGACAGTCTTATGAAGGTATGCTTCGTGAAGTGGAAATAGGAAACTCAACCTCTCGGAACGTTCTGTTGGCAAAAGAGGCAGTGGCGGAACTTGCAGAATCAGTCCTGTTGCGAATCAGCAAGGTCATCGGAGGTAGGGCTTACTCCAGAAATGCTCCTTACGGCTTTTGGCTCGAGGATGTACGGGCGTTGGGGTTTTTGCGTCCTCCGTGGGCTCTAGCATATGAACGAGTTTTCGAAGGGTCATGGAACTCATAAATCAGCAGAAGTGACACCTCATATTTAATCGAAGAAATATGTGAACTACTCTTCCGTGGCAGGNTTGGGTTGAGGTGATTTAAACCCTGTCATATACTGCCGCAACAGCTCTAATATTCATATTAAGAATGTCGCTAAAGGAAAAGAACCATGAAGCTTGGATACTTCACTATGCCTCTTCATCCTCCGGGGTCTAACATCACGCAAACTCTGGATGATGATCTAGACCAATTGGTATTCCTNGACAAGCTTGGCTATTCGGAAGCGTGGATTGGGGAACATTTCACGGCCCAGTGGGAGAACATACCTGCACCTGACCTTTTTATTGCCAAGGCTATCGCTATGACGGAAAACATTGTTTTGGGCACAGGGGTCACTTGTATGCCCAATCACAACCCCTTCATGATTGCACATAGAATAGCCCTACTTGATCATCTCGCTCATGGCAGATTCCNGTGGGGTATAGGGTCTGGAGGATTCCCTGGAGATTTTGAGGTGTTTGGGTTTGATCCTGTGGAAGGTACTCATAGGGATATGTCAAAGGAAGCTGTCGAATTGATATTGCAACTTTGGGAAGATCCAAAGCCTGGACGATACAAGAGTGAATATTGGGATTTCACAATACCTGAACCTGATGATGATATAGGACTCAAATTTCACCTGTCGCCCTACCAGAAACCGCATCCACCTATTGGGGTAGCTGGTGTTTCTCCAAAGTCAGAAACCCTCACGATGGCAGGTGAGCGAGGCTGGATTCCGATGAGTATAAATCTTGTTCCAAGTAACACTTTGGCTGGTCATTGGGATGCTGTCGAGTCGGGAGCGACCAAAGCTAAGAACACAGCTAATAGGTCTGACTGGAGAATAGCTAGAGAGATATTTGTGGGTGAAGATGGGCAATCAGCAAGAGAAGAGGCTCTAAACGGAATACTCCGTAGAGATTTCGACGAGTATTTCCACAGACTTATGACTAAAACGGGAATGCTAGGATTATACAAACGAGACCAGAATATGCCGGACAATGAAGTAACTCCAGAATACGTTATGGAAAATGTCTGGATAGTCGGGGATCCAGACGAGGTAGCCGCCAAAATTCGAGCGCTACACGAAGAAGTCGGAGGATTCGGCGTGTTGTTGGCTATGGGTCACGAGTGGTCACCTTTGGATAAATGGCAACAATCGATGGAATTACTGGCTAATGAAGTGATGCCTAAGGTTGCGGATCTCAAATACTAAATTAGACCACCCAAAACCTGTTGTNGGNGACCAATTTACTTGCATNCTGCTTCCTAGGTTATACTCTTTAAGNTCGGTCTTCGGGGATGAAATGAGAGAACTTAACTGATAGGTGTCCTGATGCAGCGCCAATTACATCTGAATTTATTTATTAGCAGCCGGGGGCACCATGAGGCTTCATGGCGACATCCTGATGCATCGGACCTCCCATCGACTGACATACGATACCTGCAAGGACTTTCTCAACGTGCTGAAGACGGGTTATTTGATTCCATCTTCCTGGCGGACCAGCTTGCATTTCAAGGTGGAGGTGCACAGGTAGGACTTGAGCCTATAACAGCTCTTGGTGCCCTTGCAGTTTCAACAAGAAAAATTGGGCTTATAGCGACTGCCTCAACCACATATACTGAGCCTTTCAACCTGGTTAGACAATTTGCCTCACTAGATCACATTAGTAATGGCCGTGTAGGCTGGAATATCGTGACATCATGGTCTGAACCTGCCTCACGAAATTATGGTTATGAAACCCAGATCAGTCACGAGGAACGTTATCAGCGAGCAGATGAATTTATGGAAGTTGCTCTAGGNCTATGGGACAGTTGGTCTGATAACGCTATTNCTGATGATAGGGAAAGTGGTCAATTTCTACACGATGGCCGTGTTCGACCTATTAAACATAAAGGGGAATACTATAGCGTTGCGGGACCACTCAATATNCCTCGCGGCCCTCAAGGACGCCCGGTACTTGTCCAGGCCGGCTCATCTGCCACTGGGCGCCGTTTTGCTGCTCAGCATGCTGAGGCAGTTTTTACCGCACATATGCAGAAAGAAACGGCCAAAACCTTCTACGGTGATCTAAAAGCCTTAGTAAGGGCAACGGGGCGTAGCCAAGACCAATGCTTGATATTACCGGGACTGAGCCCGGTGATTGCTTCCACAGAAACAGAAGCAAAACGTTATAGTGAGGATCTGAACGATTTAACTGACACCAAGGTGGGACTGTCAAGATTGTCCGCAAGGTTTGGTGGGACAGATTTTTCTCATCTTCCTCTCGATANGCCACTTACAGTCGGCGACTTCCCAGATCCGAGGGAAGTCGAGTCTGCACGAAGTCGCACAGAAGTNATCATTGGTGTCGTAAAGACTGAAAGCCTAACATTGCGCCAATTACTATCAAGAATGGCAGGCGCACGTGGCCATTACGTTTTTGCAGGTACCCCAGAACAGATAGCTGATCTGATTGAAGATTGGTTTATTGACGGTGTAGCNGATGGGGTCAATTTAATGCCACCCGTTCTGCCCAAAATGTTAGATACATTTATNGACCAAGTGATTCCTTTATTACAAAAAAANGGCATATTCCGTACGGAATATCAAGGGGATACGTTACGGGAACACTATGGCTTAGAGAGACCTNCCAATATTTTTTAAAAGCCCTTAAAAGTAGGCTACCGATAAAACTGGCATCACAGGAACAAAACCTGCAACGCCACACCTNTTTTGTGGTGATAAAAAGGATTCGTAAATGGAAGCTAACCTACATGTCTCAAACAATAAATTTGANCATATGGAATTTGACTATGACGTCGTCATTATTGGNGCAGGGATTTCTGGTTTATATCAACTATATCGACTTCGCGAATCCGGGTTTCGTGTTTGTGTCTTAGAGAGGGGTACNGGGGTTGGTGGAACGTGGTACTGGAACCGATATCCAGGAGCCCGGTTTGATTCTGAAAGTTATTCGTATGGCTATTCCTTTTCTGAAGAACTTTTAGAAGAATGGAATTGGTCGGAGCATTTTGCATCTCAACCGGAGGTACTTCGATACCTGGAATATGTTGCACAAAAATTCGACTTACGAAAGGATATTAGTTTTTCAAGTGATGTTACCGCTGCTACTTACGATGAAGACAGGTCTTGTTGGAGGATTGAACTCAGCANTGGTCTGACTTACACAACCCGAATACTTGTCACCGCTCTTGGCGTTCTCTCTGAACCTACATTTCCCACCATAGAGGGTATCGACACCTTTCAGGGGGAATACTTCCACACCGCCAGATGGCCTAAAACCCAGGTCCGTCTTGAAGGCAAAAACGTGGCAGTGATTGGTACCGGTGCCAGTGGGGTGCAAACTATTCAGGAAATTGCTAAGACAGTTCAGAATCTTACGGTTTTTCAGCGTAGACCCAATTGGTGTGCNCCTCTAAATAATGCACCAATTGCCTCTGAGGAAATGAAAAAAATTAGAGATAATTACAATGATATGTTCATTCTTTGTTCTGAAAGTCAGGGCGGATTTATATGGACTATCGATCCCCGGAATACATTTGAAGTTACGCCCGAGGAAAGACGAGATTTCTGGGAAAGGCTTTATAAAAGCCGTGGAATGAGCATATATCAAGGTAATTTCAAAGACGTGCTAGTTGATGAAAGAGCTAACAAAGCTATGTCATCATTTGTGGCTAACAAAATCCGTGAAAGGGTCAATGATCCACAAACCGCCGAAATGTTGATCCCAGTGGATCATGGGTTTGGTACAAGGCGAGTTCCTTTGGAGACAGGGTATTACGAAACATATAATCGGCCGAATGTAGAGTTAGTAGATCTAAATCAGACACCCATTCAGCAAATCACTAAACAAGGCATTCTAACAAGTGTCNGGGAACATAAATTTGATGTGATAATTTTTGCGACAGGCTTTGACGCAATCACGGGTTCTTTTGATCGAATAAATATGAGTGGTATTGGTGGGGGTAAATTAAAAAATCAATGGGATTCTGAGTTGGAAACTTTCCTGGCAATACAAGTTCCCAATTTCCCTAACTTTTTGATGGTTATGGGACCTCAAGGTTTAGGTGGGAACCATCCTCGAAATATTGAGTACAACGTGGANTGGATCACTTCTCTTATAGAGTACATGAGGTCTAATGACTTGACCCGTGTGGAACCCACTTCAGACTCGGTTGATTATTGGTCTCAGCATGTTAAAGAAAAAAGTCGCACCTCATTAGTCAACAAAGTGGATTCATGGATGACTGGGATAAATTCCAATGTTCCTGGTAAGAACACCCGTATCGTAGGTGGCCGTTACGGAGGAAGTGTGCAGTCATATAGAAGCTTGTGTGATCGGATTCAAAAAGAAGAATATAGAGCGATGAATTTTTCCTAAGGGCATTATTCTTTTTAGTCACAGGATGGGCTGTACCCAAGAATTACTCCACATGTGAAATTCATGTTTTGGTCCCTGAAGGCGAGATTACAATTTTTTTTTACTTTGAACTGCTTGAACTTCTTATGATTTTCTTAAGGCCTACTAGTAAGATGGACAGAATATATTTTTCAGACATAAGTGAAAACGAATGAAAGTCACAATAAAAAAAGATCGCTTCAGCATCGTAGGTCCTACATTAATTTTCTGTCTTGTAGGAGCTTTGATAATAGGATGCAGCTCAAAAGATACAGCTACTGGGGTTGCCCAACTGGACCACAATAGCCAGGGAATCACTGCTGATAAGATCCCGTCAAATACCGCCCAAGCCTTGGGTTCCGATGGCTCTTTATCCAATTCGTCTTCCCCGGCTGAAAATATTTCAGAACAAACCGATGAGGAAATTGCCACTTCCTTTGCGGAATGTTTACGAACAGAAGGGATGAATGTACCTGATCCTGAGCTAAATGCAGACGGAACTGTAAATATGATGGCTTTTCGCCAAAGTTTGATTAATGACCCTAACTTTAATTTCCAAAATCCAAGCACTCGGCAATCGATGCAAAAATGTGTTCCTCTTCTTCAAAATGCCAGCTTTGCAGGACAGCGCTCCCAAGAGGATGAAATCGAACTAAATGACAACCTTTTGGAAATTGCTCAATGTCTTAGAGATGCCGGTTTCGATGCGAAAGACCCAGATTTTTCAGGGGGCCGAGGCCAAGTATTTCAATCAATGCTGGGACACCTTAGTCCGGACCGAGAGTCTTTCCAAGAAGCCATGGCTCAGTGCTCTGAGGCCATCTTTGGAAATGACGCTTCTGAAGGTCCTGGAAGGCCACGAGGTATAGGGGGCAGGCCTCCAGGAAGATAGACCTATAAGCAACCTGCTGTTGGAAACACTTAAACAGCCGTGAATTTCATTTAAATTGTGTTCTGTAAAGTGACCGAATAATGGGCTTGAACTAATAGAGGAAATGATGAAAAACTGGAAATTGGGTTTGATTGTAACCGGCGGGATTCTTGTAATTGCCGTGGTAGCCGGAGCCTTTATAAATAAGGATGCATATTTCGGTGAAAGCGACCAAGCTCAAGTGAACGACTCTAACTTTAGTACTGTATTTCTGGAACAAAAAGACCTGAAAACTTACGAAAGTTTTAGCGGCACACTTAAATATGAGGACGACGTTCGTGTAATCACTGCAGTTGAAGGAGTACTGACCTATTTGGCACCTGAAGGGCAAGGCTTAACACGGGGGACAGAAATTTACAGAATATATCAATCTCCTGAGGATTCTGAATTGCTGACAGCAGATCAACAAATCACTTCTGCGGATGCGAATGTTGCCCAGGCAGAGTTGGCTCTTGAGAACCTTAATTCANCGGCTACNGCAGCCCAGATTGCATCTGCGGATGCGAGTGTTGCCCAGGCAGAGTTGGCTTTTGAGAACCTTAATTCACCGGCTACGGCNGCCCAGNTTGCNTCTGCGGATGCGANTGTTGCCCAGGCAGAGNTGGNTCTTGAGAACCTTAATTCACCGGCTACGGCNGCCCAGATTGCNTCTGCGGATGCGAATGTTGCCCAGGCAGAATNAAACNTGGCCCAAGGANAAAACACNGTAANANCAACAGANGCNGCTCGNNTNATTGCNCGNCAATCCCTTTGCACNGCTGACAAGCAAGATGAGGCATCNTGGCTATGCCCGGANAACCTGAGANGNCAANTTTTNCCAGATAAANTAATATCCTCNNTNATAGACATGATTTCAAACAATATTTTGTCTNCAGANGCNAATANTTTATTGAATGCTCAGAAGAATTATGANNCNGCNCTTGAATCTCTAGGNGTTTTAGAAAAAAANCTNNAACAGGNTTTNNNTANCAGGTNAGGNTTGGACGAACNACCGACTGAAGCTGANCTTCTNCANGNNACNCGNNCTNTTNAACTCTNCNANAGAACANAGATTNGCACTGNACGAANCACCNACTGANGCTGNNCTTCTTCAGGCANCNNNATCNCTNNATTCNNCNANAGAACAGAGATTNGCANTNGACGAACNNCCGACTGANGCTGANCTTCTTCAGGCNNCNNANNCACTAAANTCNGCTAAAGAACANAGATTGGCATTGNANGAACNNCCGACTGAGGCTGAGCTTCTTCAGGCAACNNNNTCANTNAATTCCGCANNTTCTNGNTTGNATATAGCACNNCAGAATANAAANGATCTTNTANANGGATATTCAGCTTCTNTNCTTATGTTTGGAGATCTTNCNGNATGGNGAGACATGAAAGAAGGNATNGCTGCCTGGNGAAGACATAAATCAATTANAACTCAATTTAATTGCTCTAGGGTATGGGACTACTGAGACACTNGAGNTGGATTCNNCATTTGATNCAAATACCACAGCNGCGATCATGAAACTCCAGTCAGANTTNAACCTTATANCNTCNGGAGAAATAGNTTTTGGGGAGNTAATATTCGCCCCNGGAACATCTATGGTGAATTCCTCTNCTNCTTTGCCAAACATCGGTGAAAAAATAAATACTGGCGNTGAATTATTTTCTCTAACTCCCATTGAAAAAATATCAACCCAAATTGGTCCTGATGNTGCGATAAGCATTGCCAGTAAATCTTTACAAAAAATTGAAATTCAAGTGGATGTGGCAGATCAAAATTTAGTCGTNAAGGGATCAGAAGTAGAAATTGAACTNCCTGATGAATCCACCATTNTGGGGGTAGTACATGAAGTCGGTAGTTTTGCCGTTGTTCCACAAGATGGAGACCCTTTCCTAGAGGTTTCAATTGCAGTGGAAGGTAGTACAGAATATTTTAAATGGACAGGCGCAGTAGTAACTGTAAATGCAACTAAAGAATTGGCCAAAGGAGTACTGGCTTCACCAGTAAACGGATTGTTGGCTCTATTATCAGGGGGCTATGCTCTTGAAATTGTAACCGAAACTGGAACGACTCTTGTACCTGTAGAAACTGGAATATATGCTGATGGATGGGTTGAAATCAATGGATCTGGATTACAACCTGGAACAGAAATAATAGTGCCTAGCCAATAAGTGATACTTCACATGATTAATCAGGAAAATAGGTCATCACAATTCGCACTAGAGTTAAAAGAAATAAGTAAAATNTACCCGGGACCCCCCATTGTTCAAGCTCTGTCGGAGATATCANTGGCTGTCACTCATGGCGAGTTGTTGGGCATNATAGGATCGTCNGGAAGCGGNAAAACTACGCTTTTACACATTATGGGGACCCTTTCTATTCCGAGTAGTGGTTCAATATTCATAGATGGTCGAAATGTTGTNGGTATGTCTGACAAACAATTATCCGGGATGAGNTCTCAGCAAATAGGGTTTGTATTTCANGAATTTTTNCTGNTACCTGGATTTTCAGCTTTGGAAAATGTAGCCAATGGACTTTTGTATTNNGGCATACCNTCTGATGAAAGGAGGGAGCGGTCTNTTGAAATGCTNGGAAGAGTTGGTCTTGGGCATCGCGCTAATCATNTGCCCAATGAATTATCCGGAGGGGAACAGCAGCGCGTGGCGGTGGCTAGAGCACTGGTGCACAATCCAGCATTCGTTTTGGCAGATGAACCGACTGGTAACCTAGACTCCGAGAATACAGCATCNTTGATGGAGTTGCTTACCACTTTGAATGAAGAAGGAACTACTGTAATTTTAATTACGCATGATTTAGAAGTGGCAGAGTCAGCACAACGAAAAATCACACTTCGTGACGGGCGTGTCGACTCTGATTTGAGTCTGTGACTTAATCATATGGATCACTCTACTGGCGATAAATTTACAGACCTACATAGCAAAATGNGCTTGAGAGATATCCTTAGTGTTGGAAGTTCTGGGCTTAGGACACGGAGGGTTAGAGCGGCTTTGTCGGTAATAGGCATCACGATTGGGATCGCTGCCTTAGTTGGTATTTTGGGGTTATCACAATCAGGGAGCGCAGATTTACTGAAAGATCTTGATGCCTTAGGTACCAATCTCCTAACGGTGCAAGCAGGTGATGGCTTTAGGTCGCAGCAAGCCAGNTTATCGTCAGACGCGACAGNTATGATTGACCGCATAGGCCCTGTCTATGAGGTTTCTGCAACAACAAAAATTACAGGGGGAGTTTTCTTAAATGATTTGATTCAAGACGGGAGAACAAAAGGAATTACGATAGTCGCCGCAGATCTCAACCTGCTGAGTGCCCAAAGAGGTTCTTTGAAATCTGGGAAATTCCTTGACGAAATGACATCTCAGTTTCCTTTTGTTGTCCTGGGTTCGGTTGCTGCCGAAAGGCTTGGGATAAGAAATACTTCCGGGAACCAAAGAATTTGGTTAAAGAAAAAATGGTTTTTGGTGATCGGTATTATGGAACCCCTGCCTCTTGCAGCGGATTTAGATAGATCAGCTATTATAGGCTACCCTGCGGCGGATAAATTTTTGGGATTTGAAGAACCTCCAGAAGTTATCTACGTTCGCGCTTACCCTGAACATATCCATGACGTACGCTCTGTTATGTCTGCGACAGTAAATCCTGAAAACCCTGAAGAAGTTCAGGTTGGCCGTGCGTCCGATGTTTTAGAAGCAAGGATTGCAGCTTCAGATACTTTTTTGAACCTTTTCGTTGGCCTCGGAGCCGTGGCACTTTTGGTAGGCACAATCGGTATTGCGAACGTGATGGTGATAGCAGTGATCGAACGTCGTAATGAAATAGGGTTACGCCGGGCTTTAGGGGCGACAAAATTTCATATCGCGAGCCAATTTCTGACGGAGTCACTACTGCTGTCAGTTTTAGGCGGAATTACAGGGGTAGTTGTGGGTATGTTAGTTACTGCAATTTATGCCATGTCTCAAGATTGGTCTATTGTAATTCCAGTTTATGTTATCGCGGGGGGGATTTTGGCTTCTATTTTTATTGGTGGCATAGCGGGATTTTACCCTGCTATGCGGGCGGCAAACATGTCTCCGACAGAAGCTTTGCGGACTAAGTAAAAAGTCACCTTATTACCTTCTCGGGGAAGCCATTATTTGGAATTTCTCTTACACCCCCCTGAAAAACGGTCTTTTTTCTTCTTTTTATTCCAGTGAAAGGTTCAATCTGCTAATATTTTTTTCAAGGAATCCTAGCGAAATACTCCTAATACAATTATCAAGGCAACTACCAGATGTTAAGGCTCTTAAAGGTAATTCAAACCATCGTTCCTTGGTACCCATGTGTTGATACAGTTAAATAAATTCACTACCATGATATTTGCTGGGAAAATGTATAAATTTAAGAGTAATGAACTAGAGTAGAGAGTTTTTATGCCCGAACCGCAAACCTTATTAAGAAAAGGCGCCCTCGAGGGGGTGAGAGTTATCGATTTTTCTTGGATTGTTGCAGGCCCACAATGTACCAGGATACTGGGAGATTTTGGAGCAGACGTCATAAAGATAGAAAATGACGCAAACATGGATTATATTCGAGCTAGTAGGCCTGTCGGAGGCTCGAGATCGCCTAACCGTAGTCCATTGTTTACAACACTTAATCGTAACAAGAGAAGCCTTACACTTAATGTTATGCACCCGAGAGGAATGGAGTTGCTAAAAGATCTTATAAAAAAATCAGATGTAATAGTCGAAAATTTCAGCTCCCGGGTGCTTGAGAAGTGGGGATTGGGATACGAAGAGCAAAAAAAGATAAATCCGAAAATAATTTACTGCAGTATGTCGGGGTTTGGCCACACTGGTCGAGATCGTGACTTTGTGACTTGGGGTCCTACGGCCCAAGCCCTCTCTGGATTGACTTTTATGTCTGGCCTGCCAGGGGAAGAGTCGGCCGGATGGGGCTTTTCATATATGGATCATACGGGAGGGTTTTACGGAACCATTGCGATAATGATGGCTCTAATTCACCGTAACAAAACAGGCAAAGGCCAGCATCTTGATCTTTCCCAAGTTGAGAGTGGTATAGCTCTTACCGGCACTTCGATTCTTGATTACACAGTGAATAACCGACCTTTCCGAAGAGATGAAATGCCACCGGGTAATAGGGCTCCAGAACGAGGTATTGCTCCCCACAACACTTATCCCTGTAAAGGTGAAGATAGGTGGTGCGTTATTGCCGTAACTACAGAAG
>PAON01000021.1:0-23809 GCA_002708495.1 Dehalococcoidia bacterium
GGAACACCTTATTATTTGGTGCCCCTAGTTCGCTTTATTTTCAGCCAGTATTGCGGCTCATTAGTATGAGCTGCGCACCAATATAAATGGGGCCGAAATTCGGCTCAAGTCTAACATAAGGATTTCAGGCTAACAATCTTCAAGACATACCTAATCCGTCACTGGACATATTCCTTGTTTTCTGAAGGTCAATATTTTTGTATAAAATGAGGTATTGATGGCAGAATATAGTTCAAATGCCAGAGGACCTGTGATTTACTTGAGCTAATTAAAGGTAAGCTTATTTCAATACGTCTTTAAGGTATCTTCCTGTATAAGAACCTTTGTTTTGGGTGGCATTTTCGGGAGTTCCCTCATAGACCAAATTTCCCCCTTTGTCCCCTGCACCGGGGCCAAGGTCTATTATCCAATCGGCACTTTTTATTAGATCAAGGTGGTGCTCAATTAAAACAACTGAATTTCCTGCGTCGACAAGTCGCTGCAGGACTCTCAATAATTGGGAACAGTCTTCAAAAGAAAGCCCTGTTGTCGGCTCATCCAAAATGTACAAAGTCTGTCCAGTAGCTCTTTTTGAAAGCTCTGTCGCTAACTTGACTCTTTGGGCTTCACCTCCACTTAACTGTGTGGCCGGCTGCCCCAATTTGATGTAGCCAAGCCCAACATCCTGTAGGGTTTGTAACTTTGTCTTTATCCTGGGTATGTTAGAAAAAATGGTTAAAGCTTCGGTTACAGTTGATTGTAAGACATTCGAGATGCTTAAACCTCGGTATTCTATTTCTAATGCTTCCCTGTTATACCTGCTCGCTTGGCATTCTTCGCAAGGTACAGAGACGTCAGGTAGGAATTGCATCTCTATGTTTATGTAACCATCCCCAGAGCAGGCTTCACATCTTCCTCCTTTGACGTTAAATGAAAATCTACCAGGTTTGTATCCTCTACTTCTTGCTTCCGGTACCTGAGCGAAGAGCTCTCTGATAGGGGTAAATGTGCCTGTGTATGTAGCAGGATTACTCCTCGGAGTTCTCCCGATAGGCGATTGGTCAATATTGACGACTTTGTCTATGTTCTCAAGACCTTTAATGCTTTTGAATTTACCTGGACGATCTTTAGCTCGGTAGAAGTGTTGTGATAAGCGTTTGTAGAGTATTTCGTTAATCAAGGTGCTTTTACCTGACCCTGAAACACCAGTGATACAAACCAATATGCCAAGAGGAATTGTCACATCTATCGAATTTAAATTATTTTGTTCAGCACCTTCGATTTCTAGATATTTTCCATTGAATAATCTTCTGGTCTGAGGGGTGTCGATTACTTTTGCCCCAGATAAATATTGTCCAGTTAGCGAATTCTTGGAGCTCATAATCTTGCTGACAGTCCCTGATGCGACTATCTCACCACCGTGTTCCCCGGCACCTGGCCCCAGGTCCACTATATGGTCGGCCGCTCGCATAATTGCCTCATCATGTTCCACTATTAAGACAGTGTTACCAACATCTCTAAGTCCTTTGAGTGTGTTTATGAGCCTATAGTCATCTGCAGGATGCAGCCCAATAGATGGCTCGTCGCAAACATATAGGACTCCCATTAGACCAGAGCCTATCTGCGTTGCGAGTCGTATTCTTTGGGCTTCTCCGCCACTCAAAGTGGAGGCGGTGCGTGAAAGTGTTAGGTAGTCGAGGCCTACATTGAGCAGNAACTGCAGTCTGCCAGATAGTTCTTTCAAAATTTGTGAGGCTATTGACTTATCTCTATTTGAAAGAATTTTTGGATTTTCAAGCAAGGCAATCCAATCAGCCGCTTCTGAAATGGATTTGTCAGACACACTCATGATTGTTTCATCGCCTATGGTCACTGCCAATGATTCCGGTTTTAAACGTTGGCCTGAACATCCTTGGCAAGGAAGAGATGTCATATACCTCTCTATGTCTTTACGCACCTTTTCTGATTCTGTCTCTGTATATCTCCGTTCTAAATTTCCTATAACTCCTTCAAAGCGACGGTTCCATCGGAATGTCCTGCCTCTTCTGCTTCGATAAGACATTTTAATTTTGGTCTTGGTACCATTCAGAATCATGTCCATTGTTTCAGGTTCAAGTTCCTGAATCGGAACATCGATTCTGAAACTATCTATTTCTGACAAAGAATTTAACTGGCTCATGTGCCAGGATGATAGTGATCCTCCTTTTGACCAACCTTCAATGGCACCGTCCTCTATAGTCTTTGTTTTGTCAGGTATTACTAGATCAGGATCTACAACCATTTTGAATCCTAGGCCTGTACATGTAGAACAAGCCCCATGTGGATTGTTAAAACTAAAAGTTCTAGGTTCAATCTCCCCGAGGCTTACGTTGCAATAAACACAAGAAAATTCTTCTGAAAATATCATTTCATCTTTTCCGGAAATATCCACAAGGACAATTCCTTCAGCTTGTTTCAGAGCTGCCTCAGTAGAGTCACTTATTCTTACCATGTCCATCTTTTCAGTGATCACAAGTCGGTCTACAACGATGTCGATGTTGTGCCATTTTTGCTTGTCTAACTCAAAATTATCGCTAAGGTCTCTAATTTCACCGTCAACCCGCACCCGGACAAATCCAGATTTTCTTGCCGACTCAAATACTTCCTTGTGTTCCCCTTTTCTTCTTCTCACAACCGGAGATAATATCTGTATCCGGCTGGAGACAGGTAATCCAGCGATGGAATCAACTATTTGCTGGACGGTTTGTTTTTGTACGGGTCTTCCACATTTGTAACAATGAGGTTTGCCTACCCTCGCAAATAATAACCGAAGGTAATCAAATATCTCAGTTACCGTTCCGACTGTAGATCGAGGATTATGCGATGTTCCCTTTTGGTCTATTGATATCGCCGGCGAAAGCCCCTCAATATAATCAACGTCTGGCTTATCCATTCGACCGAGAAACTGACGGGCATAGGCAGATAATGACTCCACATACCTGCGTTGACCTTCGGCATATATAGTGTCAAAAGCTAAGGAGCTTTTTCCCGAACCGGATACCCCTGTAATGACAACAAGCTTATTTCTAGGGATAGTAACATCCACATTTTTTAAATTGTGTTCTCTCGCCCCTTTCACCACTATATTTTTTATGGGACCGGATTTAGGTGACATCGCATGCTCTTAAATTAATTAATTGTTTCAAAAGGGTTATAGTCTGATTCTAACATTTCAAGGCTTGATTTTGAGATCCAAATTCTATTAATTTGCCAGTGTTTATTGACCTAGAATGCTTACCGTCAATACAATCCGAATATTGTTTCTGTACAAATTATTTAGCCTTTAAATTTGCAGTATTTATAAAAAGGAGTATTAAAGNTATGAGTAGTGGTTACAACAAACCAATTCCGGTGCCAACACCAGAATCGGACGTTTTTTGGGAAAAGGCAAAGCAACATGAGCTTTGGATACAGAGGTGTTTAAACTGTGACAAGCCGTTTTTTTACCCCAGGATGAATTGTCCCAACTGTTTGTCCGATAATCTTGAGTGGTTCAAAACATCAGGCTTAGCAACCCTTTACTCCTATATGATAAATCACCGTCCTGTGCCAGGATTTGAGGAAGATGCCCCCTATGCAATAGCAATCGTCCAGCTTGATGAAGGCCCTAGGATGATGACCAATATAGTAGGAATAGAAAATACCCCAGAAAATCTCATTCTAGACATGAAATTAAAAGTCGTGTTTGATGACATTAATGAGGAAATTGCGATTCCGAAGTGGAAACCAGCTTAGGTGTAGCCAACATTATTTGAACTGAAAAAGAGGAAGGTAAAAATGGATTCATTAAGATATAAAGCCGCGATAGTTGGGGCTTCAGAGACTACAGAGTTAGGTTCCATACCGGATAAAACAGCGTTTCAACTTCATGTTGATGCATCAGTTAACGCTATTAACGATTGCGGGATAGACAAAAATGAAATAGACGGAATTGCTACCACGATGAGCCCTGCTGCTTTAGCTCATTATCTGGGCATAGTGCCTAAGTGGATAGATAACACCCAAGTAGGAGGGACTTCATTTTTAGTGCATGTCCGCCATGCAGCAGCAGCTATCGCAAGCGGTTTATGCGAAACTGTATTAGTGGCGATGGCTGAGAGTGGTCGGAATAGAGTCGGGGAACAGACGGGCCGCATAGGAGATGTTGCCACCATGTCCGGAGGCAGAAGAGATAGCTCGTTTCCAGGTCAGTTTGAATCAATATATGGTGTAGCAGGCCCGACAACTCAATTTGGCATGGGTGTGCTTCGTTACATGAAAGAAACAGGCCTAACTCATGAGCAACTCGCATCGGTTCCTGTTGCACAGCGCAAATGGGCCAACAAAGTTCCTCGAGCCATGTACGGAGACATTATCACAATCGAAGATGTATTCAATAGCAGGATGATTTGCTATCCNTTTCATCTGCTTGAGTGTTGTTTAGTCACTGATGGAGGCGGGGCATTAATAATTACTAGTGCTGAAAGAGCCAAGGATTTTCCTACCAAACCGGCGTACATAATGGGTACGGGAGAATCTGTTGAAAGTCCTATNGTCAGTCAAATGTACGATTTGACCACTTCGGCCGCTTTTAAAACTTCTAGTAAAAAAGCCTTTGAGGAAGCAGGTGTTACGCATGNTGATGTAGATCATTTNATGGTGTACGACGCCTTTGCTCATTTACCTATATATGGTCTTGAAGATTTAGGTTTTGTAAAAAGAGGAGAGGCTGGATCTTTTATTGAGGAAGGTAATACTTCTCCGGGAGGCACACTACCTATGAATACCAATGGTGGAGGACTTTCTTACACTCATTCCGGCATGTATGGAATGTATGCTATTCAAGAATCTGTAAGGCAGGTGCGCGGAGAGGCAGCTCACCAAGTGGATGGGGTAAAAACCTCCTTTTGTCAGGGAGTCGGCGGAATGTTTATGGCAGCCGGGAGTCTTGTATTTACAAATGAGGAACCTCATNGATAAAGGAGNTATATAGTCCACATGACTGAAGTTTTATGCTACGAAGATAGCTATCTGCAGGAATTTGAGGCCACCGTAACAGACATAATGGACTCAGGAGTCGTTTTAGACAGGACTAGTTTTTACCCAGGGGGTGGTGGACAGCCTTGTGACACGGGAGTAATTGAATGGGACGGTGAANCTGCTCATATTTTCCAAGTATCCAGAATTGANGGTAAGTTGGTCCATAAAGTCAACGGACCAACCCCCGATCTTGGAAACTCTGTCAAGGGTAGGATCGATTGGATAAAACGATATCAGCTAATGAGAACACACACAGCTTTGCATATTCTATGCGGAGTTGTGTGGAGAGATTTTGGAGCNCAGGTAACTGGAGGCAACATGACTCCACTTCACGCGCGAATGGATTTTGAACTTAAAGAAATGTCCTCAGGATTTGCGTCTGATATGGAAATTCTTATCAACAAAGAGGTTGCTGCAGAAAGAGACATAGAAGTATCTAATCTTCCTNGGGAAGAAGCTTTTAAGATTCCAGATCTAATCAGAATGAAAATAAATAAACTCCCTCCTACCATTTCAGAAGTCCGAATAGTGGACATTTCCGGGCTAGATCAGCAGGCAGATGGTGGAACCCATGTGCGTAACACGAGGGAGGTCGGAAAGATAAGAGTAGTGGGTCATGAAAGCAAAGGGCGGATCAACAAAAGATTACGTATTGTCGTAGAAGACTGAAGTCAGTTGAACAGTTTGGTTTAAAAAGCTAGTATCTCCGGGCAGGAATTTATTCCCTTCTATCGATGCTTATAGCATTTAATGTATATCAGGAGAAGAACAATGGTGTTTGATTTTCAAAATATATTGGCAACTCATGTCTTGGAAACAACTAGAGTTACCCCCGCAAAAAAAGGGAAATACGATTTCGCTGTTGCATATCCAGATCCAATGTCTTTGCCTCACGCTGAAATTTTGGAATGCCTTAAAGAAGCTTTGGCAGAATCAGGTTCAGAATTGGCGGTTTATCCTCACCCACAAGGGAATACTCCACTCAGGCAGTANGTTGCGGAAAAAATNGGTCGAGATCGAGACATACAAGTAACAGANGNTGACATCATTTTNGGGAACGGGTCTGGCCAATCTATAGATATGATATGTGCGGTACTTTTGAATCCTGGAGACGTCGTTATAACAGATAGTTTTGTATATGGTGGGACTTTGAACACTTTGAGGAGATATTTCACAGATATTAGAGGGGTTGCCTCTGATGAAAGTGGCATGGACCCTGAAGCATTAGATAAAGAAATTGAGAATGCTATCAAGTCTGGGCACAAACCAAAATTCGTTTATTTAATTCCGACTTTTCAAAACCCGCAAGGATGGACTATACCTGAGAGTAGGCGAAAAGAACTATTGGCTGTAACTCAAAAATATGGAGTGCCAATATTAGAGGATGATTGCTATGCAGATAATAGATACGATGGTGATCTCCCTACATCTATTCTTAATCTTGACGATACAAACAGCGTTATGTACGTCGGGTCTTTCTCAAAAACCATTGCTCCTGGTATGAGTCTGGNATACATGACTGCTCCACAATTGATTTTGGATAGAGCAATGGGAGTTAAAAGTGGCCGTGTGAGTGAATTCACAGCGATGGCTGTTGAGAAATATGCCAGGAAATATCTGGATGCTCATATAGAGGAAATTAACAAGATTCAGAGGACAAAAAGAGACGCCATGCTTTCTGCTTTGGGCGAAAACTTTGGTACCGGTGCAAAGTGGAGTGATCCTGATGGAGGACTCTACATTTGGGTAAAATTAAAAGAGGGATCCGATATGGGTGCTCTGAATAAGAGATCTGTTGAAGAGATAGATGTGGGATTTCATCCAGGTGTCAATTATTCACCAGACGGAACCTCAGGTAAGAATCACATACGGTTATGTTATGGCTACAATCAACCTGATGAAATAACTGAAGGTATTAGCCGCCTCGCAAATTTCCTATCTAAGGAAGGGGTATTAGANTCTTAACAGTTTGGTCTCCAACAGACTAGTTTCTGCTAAATTTGAATAGCAGGTCTATGTTAAGCGAGCTGAATATTTCTTTCGACTCGGTTTGTAGNTGAAACAGGCATATCTCGANTCTCTTTTCTGTTGATGATTCCTCAAGTATTCTTTGGCGAACTTTGTTGGAGCCCTGAATTAGNTGTGCGAGGAAAAAAGATAGTTGATCGGGATTCGTTGGAAGTGGAGTTTGTGCTTTTTTAACCCACCCCCCATTCATGGATACGATTGCCTCTAAATGCTTGGAAGCCGCAGTCCGTGCTTTTCCCAATGATTGTTCTGTTATGCTCTGCTCAAGAGGCGGGTTATGTATGTCCACGAATCCTTCTAAGTACGCTTTATCTTCTATTAATTCGATAATATCAAACCTACTTTCCCCAACTGCAGTTAAATAAAGGCGGTTTTGGGAAAGTTTTCTTAATTTGGTGATTTTGGCTAAAGTTCCCACCTTGTGAGGCACCGCATTACCTCCGACTTCCTGACCTTCTTTTATTAATACAATCCCGAATTTGGAGTCAGTGTCTAAACAGTCTTGGACCATGGAATGGTACCTATCTTCAAAAATTTGAAGTGGGATAGTGCCACCCGGAAAAAGGACTGTGCTAAGGGGGAATAAAGGTATTTTCTGTGGTTCCCTGCTCACCATTTAAATCCTAACGCTTATTGATCTGGAAACGTTGTTACTCGAGTGTATTATAGTTGTATTATTCCTGTGCCGGTAAGTTTGATCTTAATATCAGCGCTTGATAGGGTTATCATCGGTGGATTTACGAAAAACTTTAGATCTATTTTCAATAGAACCTGGAGGCCAGATGCACGAAGTATTTAGTGAAGCGATCAATAGATTGAATAGCGGGGAAAAAGTTGTGGTGGCTACAGTTGTTCGAACAAAAGGTTCCACTCCACAAAAACCTGGGGCAAAATTACTAGTACGAGAAGATGGTTCTGGGACAGGAACACTAGGCGGAGGATGTGTGGAGGGGGACATTTGGTTTGCTGCGAAACAATTAATGCAAAAAGGTGGAGGAGCGGAATACCGAGAATATGAGTTAAACGAGGATTTGGCAGCAGAAGATGGACTAGTCTGTGGCGGGACCATGTATTTTTTGATAGACCCAGTTTACTCACCAGACAGCTACCTTCCTTACGCCTCTGAAATAGATAAAGCTTATTCTGGGTCTGGTGCAGTGGCTTTGGCTACTGTGGTAAGGACTGGGGAAAATGAACATTCAAAAATAGGGGATAAATTATTTGTTCGGGAAAACGGGGAAAGTGAAGGTTCTATTGGTGATGATAGTGAAGATGGTGAAGCGAAAAATAAAGCCTTTGAACTAATGATACATGGTAGAAATGAATATGTTACGACCAAGTCAGGGACTGAGTATTTCATTGAGGCATATACAACGCCGCCGCAACTGGTTATTTGCGGTGGAGGCCATGTTGCTCGGGCACTTGCTTCTTTGGCGAAACCTCTGGAGTTTAGACTTTTCATTACCGATGATAGGGAAGAATTTGCTAATGACGACCGTTTTCCAGAGGCAGATATAATAATCTCTGAGACTCCCGAACAAGCTTTACCACAATTACCAATTAACCCCAATACCTTCATTGTAGTTGCTACTCGGGGGCATAGGTACGATAACGTAGCCCTATTGGCTGCTGCCAAAACCGCCGCAAAATATGTAGGACTGATGGGGAGCAAAAGGAAAACCATATTAATTTATGAGGACCTTATTCGGGAAGGGGTGGAATATGATCGCCTTAATGAAATACGATCACCGATCGGATTAGATATAAGGGCTCGTACACCGGAAGAAATTGCAATCAGCATAATGTCGGAGATTCTCATGTTTAGATTGGGAGGCTCTGGAGTACCGATGAAACTAGATAAAAAACAGATTGATCGAATTAATGAAAAAGTGAATCGAGATTCAAAGACCTTTGTAGAGACAGTTTAGGCTATTAAATTTGTCAATTACAGGTATAGTGACTTCTGCAGGGTTGTCCACAAGGATGGGCACTGTCAAGGCGCTTTTGCCGTGGCGAAATACTAGCTTAATTTGTCATCAAGTGAGAGCTATGCTGGATGGAGGTTGTGGCCATGTGGTAATCGTTCTTGGTTATGAATGTGCCAGAATATCAGATGAAATCCATAAGACGTTTGATGAAAATTCACCAATCACCTTAACCTGTAACATAGACTATGAGACAGGTCGAGCCTCAACTATAAAACAGGGTATTCTCTCGTCACCAAAAGATTCAAGTGGGTTTCTGTTACTAGGTGTTGACCAACCGACAGAAAATCATATTGTTGCTCGGATTATAAAAGAACATAAGGCAACTAGAATGCTGATAAGCTCGCCGAGGTATAAGGACAAAGGGGGACATCCAGTTTTATTTTCAAACACCCTGGAAGGTGAATTGTTAGAAATTAATGAAGATACATTAGGGTTGAAACCTGTTTTTGAAAAATACAGGCTTCACTTAAACCGCATTGATTTCGAAACGGGTCAAGTACGATTGGATTTAAACGACTATAAATCCTATCTTTACAGCTACGAGTTGTTTGGCAACAAGACTTGAATCCGTTTGGACCGATTTCATTCGATCCATCTACTTATAGCTCTATCTAATTTTAGGTTCAAGTCTTCGTGTTCTTTTCCTAAAACAGTTATGCTATCCACATTGCCGGTGTTAGATGCCTCTTGAAGCGTCTTTTCTAAACTCTTAATTTGAGATTCCAAATCAGATATTAGCTTCTCATGATCTTCTTTTCGTAAAGCCGGTGTACGGTTCAAGTTGGTGCCATTTAACTTCGGTGTAGATTTTGCCCTCGACGCTTTCTTGGATGAAGGCAGCTTGATAGGTTTTTCTTCTTCTTTTGTTGAGGTGTTGGAATTAGATTCTTTTAGCAAATCTTGGTAAGACCCTGCAAAATGCCGCACAGATCCCTCATCTATTATCAAAAGATTGTTGGCCAAAAGAGATATGAGGTGACGATCATGTGACACAAATATTATAGTTCCCCCAAATGCCTGCAGCATCGTTTCTAGAGCTTCGCGACTTAATATGTCAAGATGCGTAGTCGGTTCGTCTAGTACGAGAACATTTGGCTCAGTTATTAGTAGTCGGCTTAAAGCTAATCTCCCCCTTTCCCCGCCACTTAAAGAAGATACTTGGTCATAAATTTCTTCTCCTGTGAAAAGGAATCGGGCAAGGAAGTTTCTTGCTTCACCGATAGACAAATTTTTAATTTCTAACAGCGCATTGAGCACAGTCATATTACCCGGTATTTCGTCGGAGCCTTGACGGAAATATCCTACCTTTACATTATGGCCAAGATTTGATGAACCAGACAAAGCTGGAATGCTTCCGATAATTGTTTTTAATAGTGTAGTTTTGCCTATTCCATTATTTCCGATTATTGCTGTAGTGGTTCCTCGTTCTATTTTGATGTCAGGGACTTCAAATAATATGACACTGTGTTGCTCAGTTGAAAACCCAACTTTTAGTCCATTGGTGCTAATTACAGTTTGTCCTGTACGAGTTGCAAATCCCGAGGTAATGGACACGTTTTGTTCATTAGATGGAGCTTCTATTCTTTCTATTTTTTCGAGCCTTTTTGCTCTTCCTCGGGCTTCTTTAGATCTTTGACCGGCATGATATCGAGCAATGAAATTCTGCTCTCTTTTAATGTACTCTTGTTGCCGAATATACTCTTTGGCGAATCTGGCATCCTCTTCAGATTTAAGGAGTTTGTACTTTGAATAATTTCCTCGGTACGTTTTTAGGCGGCAATTATCTATTTCCCAGATTTCCGAAGCTACACGATCAAGGAAAAACCTGTCGTGTGAAACAACCATAAACGCATTGGCTGATCTGTTCAAAAAATCCTCAAGCCATTCCAATCCTTTGAAATCCAAATAGTTTGTTGGCTCATCTAAAACCAAAAGGTCTGGGTCTGCTAATAATGCAGTAGCTAAAGCGGCCCGTGTTCTCTCGCCCCCACTTGCATCTGATACTAAGGTGTTAAGGTTGGTGTCATTTAAACCAACTCCATCTACGACCCTGTCCATTCGATTTTGGTAATCATAACCACCCAACGACTCATATTCATCCAAAAGAGCCGAATATTTTTTTTCAGCTTGTGTTCTTTCGACCCCTTCTGAGTCTTGTATGGCGAAAGCACTGGTTTCCATATTTTTTTCTAATTGAATTAAATGTTGGAAAGCCTGACTGATTTGATCTTTTAAAGTACCGGCTCCCGACTGTAATGCTGTTTGTGGAACATAACCCACCCTAAGAGAGTCAGACTTGAAAATATCTCCTCCGTCGAAATCCTGCATTCCTAACAAAACCCGAATCAAAGAAGTCTTTCCACTTCCGTTTGGACCGACTATACCGATATGGGCCTTTTCATTTACCTGCAAAGTAACATCAGAGAAAATTTCAATATCTGCGTAATGTAGGTTTAGTTGTGAGGCCCCTAATAATGACATAAATTCACTGNAATAATCTTCAAATCATGGAATTAGTAATAAAATATAATTAAGTTTTCAACAGTGCTTCTTATTCTATAGCTAAAATAAAAATTTGGGTGGGTTGTATATGCCTTTTTTGTTTACGATTTTGAGTCACCATTCAGAGCCNGGGGATCCTGAATTGATGAGTTGGCTAATAGATACGGTNAAGCATTTGGTCGGTGGCGACTCTACTTTAGCTTTACTGGTGCTCTTTTTNNTGATTCTTACGGTACCTCTAGGGATTGTGGCAGCATATAAATTATTTTTCTAGCAAATTTGAGGNCCTAAAGAGATATTAAATAGGTATATCAGATAGAGAATACCAATTTTCATGTGGTTCTAATGGGATTCCTGCAGAAACCAGCAGGTTACCGATTTCCATTTCCAAGTCATTGTCCCTCGTATCATTTGCCAATGGCGCCAGTGGATAGAATTTTGATGTCCTGTAGTTGCATATCCAATAAAATGACTGATTTTTTATGGTGGCTTTAAAAATTGCGGCTGTCATATTATTACCCAAGCCNAGATNGGCTATATAGGAGCTAACGGAATTTATATCAGCGACCATTTTTTGATTGTTAGTATTTTCGAATATAATCCAGCAACTTTTGTATATGTCGGATTTCAACCCCCGCAGGGGTGTACTTAGTGTTGACATAAATAATTCTTTGCCTAACTCTTTCAGAGACGAATTTATGTCGGTAAAAAAAGGATGTTCAGTGGTGTTTAGCAGTAATGTTGCTGTCCCTAAGAGATTTATATCTCTTTTCGCGTTGGCATCTTGATTTGTGATCCTTAAGATAGCAGAAAGGATGTCAGATTCGTCGGACTGAAGGCTATTTGACTTTTTAAAAAGAGTTTTGAATAATCTCACGAATTCCCTTCTACCTGAGAAGATGCCAATTCTGCTTTTGCATTTCCATTAGTCGTGCCACTCTTGTTTCTGTAGGTGGGTGTGAGGACATCAAGGATGCGATCGCATTTCCCTGCAATGCGGGGATTATGAAAAATGCGTTGGCGTGTTCCACTTGTCGCAGATCTTTTTCTGGGATTTGTGCTATCTGTCCACTGATTTTCTTGAGAGCAGATGCAAGGTTTGTGGGACTACCAGTCATGATTGCACCTTCCCTGTCGGCTGCAAGTTCCCTGTACCTAGAAAGAGTACTTATTAGCAATTGGCTGATGAAGTAAATGATTATTACTCCAATGTAAAGGACCATCATCATGGCCATAGCTTGGCCTCCATTGCCCTGTCGCCTATGGCCTCCAAAACCTCCAAATAGGCTCATCCAAAAGAGCATTTGCATCAAAAATCCAGCTACCACCACTATCAAACTTGCCCAGGTCATAACCATCACATCCCGATTCTTAATATGGGCCAACTCATGACCAATCACCCCTTCTAATTCTTCATCATTTAGCTTTTCCAACAGTCCTGTTGTGACCGCGACTGTGGCGTGCTTAGGACTCCTCCCAGTAGCGAATGCGTTTGGCGCTGCCATTTCCATTATTGCGACTGTACGTGGCTTTGGAATGCCGCCTATTTTTGACAGCCTTTCTACCATTGCATGTAACTTGGGTTGCTCTTCTTTCGTAACAGCTTTGGCACCAGTTGTTCTGAGAACAAGTTTATCGGACATAAAATATTGGAATAACACCATTCCAATCCCCATCACAAACACAAAAATAGGATTCATACCAGAAATTAGAAGTAATCCAAAAAGAGCTAAATAGGCCATTAGCAGCATCAATCCAGTCATTAGCATTCTAATCGTTAGCTGATGGTCTTTACCAATAGAATTTCGCTGCATCGTAATTAGCAACCTGCGGGTGATTAAATTTATACTATATATTATATTATAGTAGCTATTCTGGCTTGTGCCATTTTCAGAAATAAATCATTGTCAAATGGCTTATACAAACGGACTCTGAGGTAAAAAAACACTTCGTTAAGGAAGATAAAGTGACCTGGAAAACTATTGGTCAGCTTAGTTCCATAGATCGTATCTCAAAAGCTGCTAAGTTAGATAGGCTTTCACATGCCTATTTAATTTGCGGTATGGATGGGATTGGGAAGGTCACCTTTGCGCGGGATATAGCAAAAGTTGCAAACTGCCTTGACATGTCTAACCCTTCTGGGCCTTGCGGTTCATGTAATCAATGCATACGGATCGATTCCTATAATCATACGGATGTATTTATTTATGATGTGAAGAAAGACTTGGATGGTGTGGGCCGAACCTCCACAATGGTCACCATTGACCAATTAAGGGAAGATTTTTTAAGGCAGGTTCACCGGAAACCATATGAGGGCCGCACTCGCATTTTCATTATCTCATCTATCGAAAGTATGAGATCAGAACAGTCTAATATTCTACTAAAAACGTTAGAAGAACCTCCAGATGATGTTGTAATTATATTGCTGGCACGTGACGTATCTAACCTTCTNGNTACCATTGTGTCGCGATGTCAAGTTCTTAATTTGGAACCGGTNAGTGAGTTAGAAATATTGGAATATTTAGGTGAATGCGAATTAGGGTCCGAGGTTCCAATTAAAGAGATCGCAAGGCTTTCTCGCGGAAGACCGGAATGGGCTTATCAAGCAGCCACTAACCCTGAAATACTACATATATTAGAAGATAAATTAAATCGGTTTACGGAGTGCCTAACAGATGGTTTGGAACAACGGTTTAAATTGTCGAAGGATTTATCAACTCAGTTTTTTCGCGATCGAGATGAAGTATATGNATTTTTGGATACAGCAATGACCTGGACTAGAGATGTGTTGCTCTCTAGTAGTGAGAGAACAGGAGAGATAGTGAATATTTCCCAAAAAGAACAAATTCGTGAGTTTTCCAAAATGCTATCAACCACAGATATTCTGAACATTTTAAAACTTATCAGGATCACTTTANGTAACTTGAAGAAAAACGTTACCCCAAGCCTAGTTTTGGATAATTTTATGCTAAAACTTCCGTTCCCAACCTCCATAGACTAACAAATATCCTATTCATAGATTAATTTCTCCAAGGTATAAATGGAGACCACTCATCCTCTAGTTTCCTATGATAGAAAATATAATACGGATTTGGCTTCGGAGCCAAAGGTGTCCTTAGTAGAGTCATTTGGGCTTCTCTTGGTGTTTTTTCGGCCTTGTTGTGGTTACAAGTCATACATGCACTCACCACATTTTCCCATACATGCTTGCCGTTTCTTGAACGAGGTTGAATATGGTCAATAGTCAGCTTCCTAGTTGAGATTCCGCAATATTGGCATGTGAAATTATCTCTATAAAATAATGCTTGCCGAGATAGCCTTCTTTTGACCATTGGCTTTTTGACCATATAGTAGAGTCTAACCACCGATGGCATTGGGAATGCTGCGCTGGAACTCCTTATTTCCCCCCGACCGTTTATTATAAGTTCTGCCTTTCCCCTGCCCATNAATACAATTGCTCTTCTCACACTGCANATGTTTAATGGCTGGTAATTTTGGTTCAGAACTAATACGGGTGATTCTATTGTGGGAGATGTAGCTGTAGCCATCCTTGTTTAATCTAACTTTGAATCAAGTATTTTTATCGCAGTCATATAATCAGTGGGGATAATTCCGAAAGCATTATCCGGGGTAATTTGTAAAGTTTTTACAAAAANAGGTGCCATTCTGGAGCCGAGTAGAGCAGTTTCTATTGAGGTTCTGGTATTTTCAATCTTTGCGTCAATACCCTCTATCGAGACGACTTCTCCAGCTGAAATAAAAGATGAACCAGGTAATGCGGGAATTTCATGGAAATCATATGCCAGTCGTGTAAGACCTGAAATAGTTATAGAAGAGATAATCACACCGATTATCAATCCAAGTATGATGCCGGCTATTCTACCCATTCCAAGAGTGGCAACGTCTAAAACTGCCAGAAAAGGTCCAACAAATTTCAGGACTATATTAGTGATGATGAGTGTGAGAATGAGTACAACTACAAAAACCGTAACAGTTGTGATCGTATCGACACTCAGATTAATTCCACTTAATTCACTTAGGGCCTTTGCTGGAGAAGAATTGAGATCTAGGGCATCTCCGATAAATTCTCCGACAAACTGTGACACCTCACCAGAAATTCTCCAGCCCACCAGTATCGCGATTCCATAAATGCCGGCCACGAATATACCGGTTTTGAGACCCCAAAGCATGGACACAATTAGGATTCCCAGTATGACAAAATCTAGCCAGTTCATATTCTCACCTTCTCAAAGTTAGGCTTCCCAAGGAAGTAGGTGCAGTTTAGCATATGGTCTGTTAAATATTGGGCTACCTAATTTCGTGGNGGCTCAACAGGTACTGGGTTTATAAGACCACTGCCTAGGGAGATCGGTATCAATTGATCCAATTCATCTAAAGTCCATTTCCCATCTTTATGTATGCTTTTTATTACGTGCCGTGGAGAATAAAGCGATAAAGCCCAGCCACTTGTACCAAAAACTTGNCCTGTAATACCATCCGCGGCTTCAGAACAGAGGTAGACGACCTTNGGTGCATTGTTACCGGGNTCTCTATATTCTGCAGGTGGTTCAGANGGGTTTGTAGTTGCTAACCCGACGGCCTCTCTCTGATCCTGTCTCAGTTGCGTTGTCGATTGTGGGACTGTATCTGTCATCCTAGTAGANCCTCCAGGATAGACTGCATTNACCATTATGTTAAAGGGTTCGAGTTCCTTTGACACAGCCCTTGTGAATCCAACCATACCTTCCTTGGCTGCAGCATAATTACCTTGGCCCGAGGCACCTAATCCTGATCCAGACGAGAATAACACGATTCTGCCGTATTTATTGTTGATCATGTGAGGAACCACATTCCTTACCATATTAAAGGCCCCGTACAGGTGGACTTGCAATACCAGGTCCCATTCNTCCTCAGTCATGTTAAAGATCATTCTGTCCCTCAATATGCCGGCTGGGTGACATAGTATGTCCACTGTTCCAAAGGTATCTACCGCTGTTTGAACAATTTTGGTGGCACTATCAAAATCAGCCACTGAGTCATATGAGGCAACAGCTTCTCCACCTTCAGCTTTTATTTCATCAACTACTAAATCTGCAGGAGTGGAAGAATCACCTGTGCCATCAACTGATCCTCCAAGGTCATTAACTACGACTTTGGCACCATCTCTTGCTAACCAAAGCGCGACTTCTCTTCCTATACCACGACCGGCCCCTGTTACTATTGCTACTTTTCCTTCAACCCTCTTAGTCACTTTTTCACCCCTTTGGTTACTTTATTTTCATTCTCGTTAAAATCTGTTTATAAGAAATCGGTATCAGAATCCATATCCCATCATTTTCGGAAATAAAACATCCATTTCTTCCATTGTGAAATTACCCCATTTGTTCACTACATTTTCAATATCAGGGTTGGAATAAACGTACAAACTCCCTCCACGTACGCCCAACACGTANCCATTAATATTGGGAGCAGCGTTTGTGCATAGGTAAACAGCTAAAGGGGCGATATTTTCAGGTTCATCTGGGGATCCTTCTCCCGACCACGCCGGTATCTCAGGTGATGGTCCAATTCCAGCCCTTTCATCCCGAGAAGGTCCGGGTACGTCTGGTAACCTGTGTTGATCTACAGCACCTGGGAATAATCTGGTTTCCGCCATAGGAGATATTGCATTGGCGGTAACACCATATTTCCCCAAATCTTTTGCAGTAGTCCTGGTTAACCCAATAATCCCTTCGGTAGCTGCGGCGTAATTTGACCGTCCGACATCACCTAGGCCAGCATCAGCCACCATATTTACGATCCTTCCAGACCTTTGCTGACGAAACAGTATTCCTGCAAATTTTGTGGTTGTAAACACGCCCTTAGAATTATTGCGGACTACTTGATCGAAATCCGATTCTGTCATTTGGTAAATCATTCGATCTTTTAATGAGCCTGCTGAATTGACTAAAATGTCGATATGGCCATAAGTATCTATACAGGATTGAACCAGGCTCTCTCCTCCTTCCATCGTTGAAATATCGGCGTAATTGGCCGTGGCATTACCTCCGGAAGATTTGATTTCGTCTACAACTGCATCTGCAGGCATGGCAGAAGCACCGGTTCCATCTACTTCAGTACCTTTGTCATTGACTAGTATGGATGCACCTTCCTCTGNAAGGAGTTTGGCAATACCTCTACCAATACCTCTTCCNCCACCAGTAACNACCGCCACCTTTCCTTCTAATCTGTTTCCCATATTATGNCCNTCCTATTTATTTACTTACTTATTTTANTTAGGTTTNGTNANCCATCNATTATTCANGATNTTNACTTTATATCCNANTNAGTTAATTATAAAAGGATGTCTGTNTAAAAATAAACATAACCTTCAAACTTTANNTTNGAANNNNATTACCTNTNGGNAANTTCTTTAAAGACAAAAAATANAGTNCNGTTGCTATAGCTTGGAATGGAGANACAAGAGTTGTTANGCACACATCNATNANNAGTAGTANGAAATCNGAATTAAGATTGGNTGAAAGTAAATTTAATAAGTANGTNGGTANTGTCATGAGAATAACAATTACTANGCCTGTGCCAAAAGTTACCCACCATCTTTTGTCNACAAGATCCCAGCTCATCTGAATGGATCTTGTGATTCCAGTGTTGTCTAANACCATCGAGGGGAGCGNAAAATACCAACGAACAAANAGGTANAGNAGGATNGGTATACCAATTAACATTANNGAAAGTAGAAAGGGTATNATCAAAAGCCCTATCAAAAACAATGAGAGCAGNATTAACCTCCCTAATTTNGAAAGNGTGTAGTTAAGACAGNCAATGGGNGAAACTTTTTCAGAGTTTGCNAATTGTGCTGCTCCAACAATGATNGCCATNACTGATATTAGNTTGGCAACCAGTCCAATGAGNATAAAAATNAATANAGAAAGCAATTTCCACANNGGTATTGNTTTCAAGTCAGACATTAAATTTTCTGAGAGCTGACTGTCGTTATANGANTGAAAATTTGCAAGTGAAANCAAATCCGTTTCAAGAATAGTACGTAAAANAATTCCGATTATCAGTACTGGGATACCATTTATTAAAGACAATGCAAGGAAGCTTTTGAAATTTTCTTTATAGGCGTAGCTGGAGATTGAAATTAGGTCAACTAGTTTTCCGGGCTCTGGTATTAATCGGGTTGTAGATGTTGATGGTTTAGCTGTCTTACTTTGCTCATTTTCTGATTCGCCTAAGGTGCTCGGGTTGTATAATTCCACTAAATCACTCGATACAACCTGACCACAGTTAATGCAAAACGCTTGATTTCTGTTGATTGTCCCACAACGTTCACACTGAGTTGCTACCTCTTTTCCGCAACCGCCACAAAAAAGGCTGCTTTCAGTGTTTTCGAAATCGCAACTTTTGCAGGTCCCCATTTTTTATATGTTATTGCCGTACATATCAATAACAAAGAGTGGGTACCCTAACGCCTCTAAATTTTTTTGAATTTTGTCCCTGTCACCAACGACAATTATTTTTATTTCAGTTGGTAAAATGTGTTTCATAGCTGATTCCCTGACATCATCGAGTGTCAGATCCGAAATCTTTTCAATATTGGACTCAAAATAATCCAAAGGTAGATCAAAGGCAGCCATATTTAGCAATTGACTTGTAATTTGTTGATTGGACTCAAATTGAGAAGGCACACTTTTTAGCAAACCTTCTTTTGCTTTTCTAAATTCCTCAACACCAATCTGATTTAATTCCACAATATCAGTTAATTCCTTTAATGTTTCAAAAACTGATTCTTTTGTAACGTCTGTTTGTACACTTCCTCTAGCGACCAAGATGGAAAGAGGTTTCATCCATTCTATGGATGAATGGAACCCATAACTGTAGCCTTTGTCTTGCCTTAAATTCATGTTTAGACGACTCGAATAATCGCCACCGAGTATGTAATTTACAAAGGCAAGGGAATGATAATCGTGATGTTCTCTTGGTATTGATATATGCCCTGCTCGTAATATCGATTGAGCTGAACCAGGTCTATCAACCAGATATATGGTTGGGCCTTCACCAGCAGGAGGTTTTGAGACAACTTGATTTTCTTTGGGCTTCTGTTGATTTGTTAAGGTGCCAAATTTTTCGGTTATTAATTCGGCCGCGAGATCTGATGAAATATTGCCCACCACAACGAATGTCTTATTAGAGGTGAGTAAGGTTTCGTGGTAGTGCTGTTCAAGATCACCCGTTTTAATTGAGGCAACACTAATTTCATTTCCGCTGATAGTATGGCCGTAGGGCGTGGTGGGGCCCAATAAAATAGATCTCATAGCAACAGACGCCGTGGCATCAGCACTATCCTGGATGGAACGTAGATCAGATAATTTTTCTTTTCGTATTCGCTCCATTTCAGTTACAGGAAAATTGGGGTTTAATATTATGTCTGACAAGATATCGAGTTCTTCGTTTGTGTTGTCGGATATTCCAGAAACACCTATAAAGGTGTGCTCTCTTGATACATCTTTGGTTACTTGAGAGCCAAGGAATTCCATTTCATCCGCGATTTGAGAACTGCTTCTACTATGTGTACCTTCAAACAACATATCCGTTGCAAATTGGGATAGGCCAGGCTTCTCTTTTAGGTCCTCTGCCGATCCGGTGTCGAAGAATACTCCAACTGTCGTCAGTGGCAATTGAGAACGCTGAATTACTAGCAGCCTTGTCCCGTTTTCTAGAGATATGTCCTTTGGTTGAGGAGTTGAAAATGTAGTGGGTGCCGTTGCTTTTGGCGGATTAGTTCTATCGACTTGTCTCGAAGAAGACTTTGTTTCTTTGAGTGGATTGACAGTAAGGCCTACAAAATTATCGTTGAGCAACTTTGCCGCTTTTGAAACATCCTTAGCCGATACCTTTTTGTATCTTTCTATGTCGGTTTCTATGAGTCCGGGATTTCCGGCCATCACATTGAAGTGGTTTAATTGGTCGGCTTTGCCTCCAAATCCGCCTATTTTTTCCAGTTGCTTGATATGATAAGAGCTTATTCTGTTATAGGCTCTTTCCATTTCTTTGTCGGATGGTGGTGTTTGTGATAGCTCATTTAATGATTCTAAGATCTCTTTATATATTTCTACTGTGGTTTGTCCAGGATTTGCTGTGGCAATTATATGAAACTCACCTGATATCTCTTGTCCATGATGATAAGCACTGATGTCCCTTGCAAGCTGTTTTTTATAGACAAGATTTTGTTCCAGCCTCGAGCTTCTTCCATCGGCCATAATTACAGATAATACGTCCAAAGCCGCTTGGTCTTGAGTAAATTCAGGGACCGTTGGCCAGGCTAGGTAAAGCCTAGGAAGATGCACAGAGTCTTCTAGGGTGACCCAAGTTTGTCCTTTCAAGGTGGAATCCATTGTGTGAAACCTGTTGATTGTCGGCCCAGGTAATAAATTCCCGAAATATTTGTCCACGAGTTCAAGAGTTGAATTCGGATCTATGTCTCCCGCCACGGAAATACTTGCATTGGAAGGATGATAGAAATTACGAAAAAATTCTTTTACGTCTTCTATTTCTGCCCTATCCAAATCTTCCTGAGATCCGATAGTTGGCCAGTTATAAGGATGTGGAGGTGGAAAAAGAAGTTCTTGTAGTTTCAAATACGCCATTCCGTAGGGGCGATTTTCATAACTTTGTCTTCTTTCGTTTTTCACCACTTCTCTTTGCAAATCGAATCGGTCCTGATCGAGGGCCTCTAGTAAAAACCCCATTCGATCCGATTCTAGCCATAATGCCAATTCCAAGTAGTTTGAAGGCAAATTTTCCCAATAATTTGTCCTATCGTTTGTTGTAGACCCGTTCACCATAGCCCCTATCTCCTGAAGAGGGCCAAAATAATCTTTATTGTGATTCTTGGATCCTTCAAACATCACGTGTTCAAACAAATGTGCAAACCCTGTTTTACCAGGTACCTCATTCTTTGATCCAACGTGATACCAAATATTCACAGCTACGGTTGGGACTGTTTTATCAACGTGGGTGATGATATCTAGACCATTTTGGAGAGTATGCTTTTCGAAAGGTATCGATATCATGTTCTATGGCTTGTTAGGGAGTGCTATTACTCCTGTTCCAATGACAAGTTTCACTGCATCAGAATTTTCCATAACCACATCGCATTCTAATTTTGTACTGTTCCCAGTCTCATCTTTATCCGTCACTATTCCGCTGAATGTCAGGTCGGTGTTGTGAGGAACTGTCTGTCGGAAAACCACGTCTATTTTGAGGAGACAAACTGTGTCTGACCAGTCAGTTAAAATTTGTGACATCAGCGCTATATTCATCGGGCCTGGCACGATGGCTTCCGGCATTCCTTCACTGTTTGCTACTTCATTTGAGGTAAATCTTGAAGGGGTGATTTCCGTTTCCCTGACAGAAACAAATTCGATCACATCTTCGTCAGTGACGGATCTTTTTATGGGACCAATATCGTCTCCGATTTCGACATCTTCAAAATACAGATTCTTTTTCATCTATTTTTATTCCTTCTAACAAAAGATTCTGTCACTAAGGCGACGGTTACATCATCCTGGTTTCTAAATTGTGTCTCCCAAACAGCAAAAACCATTTTTCCAGATCTTCCTGTTTTGGCATAAACGTTGTCCAATTTGGTGCTAGCTGAAAGAACATCGCCGGGGCGGATTTCTGCTTTACATTCGATAGACTGGCCAGCGAAAAAACCTATTTCACCAAACTCAAGTTTTATGTCAGGTCTGGACACTCCCGAAACAAAAACATTGCAGATTGTTGGTGGAGCTACTATATCGCCGGCACCATTATCGTCTCCCAGGTATCTTGGATTTGTTTCACCTGTTGATTTCGCAAATCCTAATATCATTTCTCTGGTAAGCTCGAAAGTTCCAATATGTGTTTCCACCCCAAGCAAACTTCTGTCGTATACGATTCCTTCATCTGTCGTCATTCACTACTCCAAAATCTGCAGTCAGGATCCAAGTCTTACAGCGGTAAACCGGCCATGTCTTAATTCCTGGACTAAATCAGATTCATTCTTTATTTCTTTGTCAAAACTCGTCATGCAGATACCTATCGCACTTACTATGTGAGCGTCACTTCCTCCTGTTCCTAAATACCCTTTTGCTTTAATCAGGGATTCTGCTTTTTCTCCTTCCCCTGGTCTGTTGGACCCGTTGAGCTGTTCGACAGATTTCACCGTTTCAAAACCGGTTACACCACTATCTAAATATTCAGCAAATCCTATTCCAGCTCGGCCTGGATGAGCTGGAATTGCTATTCCTCCATAAGTGTCACAAATATCGACTAGGTTTTGTGCACTCATGTTAACATCTGAGAAATTCAAATTTTCGGTAATTTGTTCTGAGATTCCGTAAACGAGGAAATGACCCGTGTCTGTGTCTAATTCAGCCCCTTTTAAAATGACTATTCCGTCATCGGAGGCTAAGCTAGTATAGTCCACATCGTGGTCGAATTGTCTGTGCTCTGTCAAAACAAATCCATCTATTGATTTGCCTTTTCTTCGTAGCACATTAACCCATTTTATGTATTGTTCTACCGTTGCTCTGGAATCGTCCGATGCAACTGAGTGAGTGTGTAAATCAAGGAGCATAACAGGATTGAATGTTAAATTAGCTCATTCCTGTAGTCAAGAAATTAATGTATTAAACTTAGGGAGATTGTATCTTCTAGATGCAAAACACAATAAAGTGGGTGATTAATATGGATTTAGGACTGACCGGAAAAATTGCTTTGGTAACTGGTGGTAGTAGAGGTTTGGGAAGAGAAAGCGCATTGTCCCTAGCTAGAGAAGGGGCGAGTATTGCGATATGTGGTAGAACAAAAAATGTATTAGAGGCGACGGTAAAGGAAATTGAGGAAACTGGAGCAACCTGTGTGGGCATAGTTGCTGATGTATCTGATACTGGGAAGATAGGGGATTTGCATACCGCCGTGGTTGAGGCCCTCGGACCTATAGATATTCTTGTAAATAATGCAGGTGGCACCAGATCCAGAGATGATATTAATGGAACCCCCTTAGAAGATCTTAAAGGCACCTTTGATTTAAATGTTTTCGGAGCCTTTGAATTGATGCAACATGTTATACCGTCTATGAGAAGTAATGGTTGGGGCAGGATTATTAATATCGCTTCTATTTGGGGACGAGAATACGGTGGAAATATATCTTACATGTCGGCAAAAGCGGCATTAATTGCTGTTTCTAAACATTCGGCAATCTC
>PAON01000022.1:0-30114 GCA_002708495.1 Dehalococcoidia bacterium
CTAAAAAGGGGTGGTTTGAATGCTAGTGATTCATACGGCCGACATACATATAGGCGTCGAAAATTACAGCCGGCCCGACCCTGAGAGTAGGACATCATCCCGTCTCCAAGATTTCTTGACCTCATTTGATGAACTTGTTGATTATGCCATTGATGAAAAAGCCGACTTAGTATTGGTGTGTGGAGACGCATACAAAAGCAGAAATCCAACTCAAACCCATCAAAGAGAGTTCGTAAAACGAATTTCAAAACTTGCCCAAAAAGGAATTCAAGTTTTTCTACTTGCCGGTAATCATGATTCACCAAACGTACCGGGACCTGCAACCACCTTGGATATATTTTCCACCCTCGAAATAGAGAACGTACACGTAGCAAGCGAACTGAAAACCGAAGTTATTAAAACTCCAAATGGCAACATACAAATTATCTCTTTGCCATGGATAAGAAAAGGGGATTTTATGTCCCTTTCAGAATATAACCAACTTTCCAACGAAAATTTGAACAAAGCCATAGAAGAAAAATTGATTGCAGGTTTGAACAAAGAAATAGAAAATTTAGATTCTTCCTTACCGTCAATTTTAGCCTCTCACGTATCGGTCGATTTGGCTAAAACAAGTTCAGAAAAATCAATGACCCTGGGTAAAGATTACATACTGCCCACCAAATCCTTAGCCAATAGAAACCTAGATTATGTCGCGCTAGGGCACGTACACAGGCATCAAGTTCTCAATGACGATCCCCCTGTAGTCTATTCAGGTAGTTTGGAAAGGATAGATTTTGGGGAGGAGAAAGATTCCAAAGGATTCTGTGCTATAACCATTTCTACTGGCATCGACAATCGGAATCGAATTGAATCCTACAAATTCGTAGAAGTGAATGCCAGAAGATTCAAAACAATATCAATAGTCATTGAAGATACTGACGAATATCCGAATGACAAAATATTATCTGAAATAGAGAAACATGAAATAAAGGATGCAGTTGTCCAGGTCATAGTTGATGTACATGCATCCCGGTACAGAGAGGTCTCTGACAAAATCATTCGAGGAAAACTATCTGAGGCACATTTTATTGCCGCAGTACGGAAAAATGTGATTTCAGAAAGCAAAAACAGGTTAGGGAAAGAACTTCACGAATCCGTTCCTCCAATGGAAGCATTGGAAGCATTTTTGAAAGAGAGAGACATAGATGGGGAGAAAATGCGTCTTCTATTGGAAAAAGGTCAAACCCTAATGTTTGAAAATCCACCTAAGCAGCCGTGATGCGGNAACCCAGACTAAATTTAAAAAAAATTACCNCATGAAATACGTACCAGTAACTTTGTTTCTCGCAATATTTTTCTCAGGTTGTTCATTCACTGAAAACACGGAGATTGCNCCGCCGTTCAAAATAAATCTCTATGAAACAATTGATTATGAGGAAAATACTGTATTTGATTTAAGCTTACAAAGTGGTAAACCCACCATCGTTAATTTCTGGTTCCCATCATGCCCGCCTTGCGTAGCTGAGTTCCCCGAGATAGATCGATTTTATTTAAAGAACCGGAATTCTATAAAAGTTGTCGGCATTCAATTGCTTGGCTTAGACTCAGCTCAAGATGGGCAAGATTTTGTGAGGGGGAAGAACATACATTTTGCAGTGGGAGCGGACCCCACAGGAAAAGTGTCTGTTGACTATCATATCAAGGTGTATCCAACTACAGTGTTTGTAAACTCTGAAGGTCAGATAGCAGGCCAGTGGCAAGGTGAAATAAGTATGCAAGAACTAGACCGCCAATTGTTAATTTTACAAAGTGAAGCGAACTGAAAATTGAATATATCAGATCTGTTTCATCTTTTTATACGGTGGATACATCTCATTTCCGCAACTGCATGGGTAGGTGGAAGTATATTTTGGGTTTTGGTTCTAAATCCTTCAGTGAAGCATTCTGATATTTCATTTATCGAAAAATTTCATTCCCGATTATCTACCGAATTTAGGGGGTTGGTCGACACTTGCATATTTGTACTTTTAGCCACTGGGGCAATAATGACATTTAACAGACTAACTCCCGGGAACATTGGTTACCAATACGTATTAATATTAGGGTTAAAAATTGTTTTCGTATTGGGAATGTTTTACATGATAAGGGCCAAACGACACCTGAATTTCATTTCAAAATCTAAGCTAGCTGAGCGTCATGTAAAACCCAAATCAAAAAGATTCTCAAGATTGCTAACCGGATACAATATGGTACTGGTTTTAGGCCTTTTGGTTTATCTACTTTCGGACTTGTTAAACCTGATATATATATCGACGATATCTTAACAAATGCAAGCTTCATTCCAGAGGTTCATAAAGTGAAAAAAAAGTTTTTAGAAATCATCAGATGCCCATTATGTAAATCAAATTTCACATTACATGTGGATTCAGAAAAAGATGACGAAATCTTGGAAGGGAAATTGATTTGCTCACAATGCGAAGCAGAATTCCCCATTGCTAATTCAATCCCAAACCTTCTACCTCCTGAGCTACGTTGATAATTTGAGGTTATTGAAACAAACATACAGGNGATGATCGTATCTCTAACGCTTCCTTTTTTTGAACTATCTGTCGCATTTCACCCACTGTTAAATTTAGAAGCGGGTGAAGCAAAGTAGGCGAAATTTCAAACAAGGGATCTAACACAAACATCCTTTCGTGAAACCTCGGATGTGGAATCGTTAAAAGTCGACTTTCGAGTACCATATCGCCCCACATCAAAATATCTATGTCAATNGTTCTAGGAGAGTTAGTAAAAACTCTATGCCTTTGAAAATTATTCTCTATTTCCTTCACGTGATGTAGAAAAAGCCACGGAGTGAACTGAGTAGATAATTTACACACAGAATTCAAGAAGGCTGGTTGTTTAGAAAACCCATAAGGAGTGGTTTCGTACAATTTAGACGAAGTGAGCGTATCNGACACTTTCCTTANCATCTGAATCGCGTTGGTGATATTACTAAACCGATCACCTAAATTGCTCCCTAAACCCACATATATATTTGTTGAAATTTTAATTCCGTTCACCCTCTTACTATGGCATCCGTCATTTTGGATATTCTGTACATTTCCTGNACATCATGAACTCTAACCATGTCCACTCCCCTAGCNATAGCTACCGATACAGTNGCGGCAGTCCCTTCGATACGATCATCAACNGGCAATTCCAAAATTTCACCAATCGTTGATTTACGAGATGTACCGACCATCACCGGCACACCTAGTATTTTATATTCATGGAGCCGATTCANGATTTGAAGGTTTTGTTCGACTCCTTTCGCGAAACCTATTCCNGGNTCCACTATGATTTTGTTCTTATTTATCCCAGCTGANACGGCAAAATCAACTCTNTTTTTCAAAAANTCTACGGTATCTTTAACAACATCTTTGTATTGAGGGAATTCTGTGTTGTGCATGATCACNACGTAGACTTCCGTATCCGCAANGAGGTGTGCCATCTCAGAATCCCTTCCGAGCCCCCAAATNTCATTTACCATTCTGGCTCCAGCGAGAATGGCCGCTTTAGCTACTTTGGCTTTGTAGGTATCTATACTTATTACCGCCTTTGACTCGAGACTCAAAGCGCGAATGATCGGAACAACCCTTTGGATTTCCTCCTCCTCCGAAACCTTATTAATATGCCCGTAAACAGACGGCGGTTTGGAAGATTCGCCACCTACATCCAGCACATCTGCTCCTCTTGACAACATTTCGATTCCCCTCGATATCATCAGGTCCACATNCTGATGGATGCCATCGTCGGAAAATGAGTCAGGGGTGGCATTTAATATCCCCATCAAGTATGTTTTAGATCCCCAGTCAAACAAGGTCAATTTAGTTTAATCCTTCNTTCTGATGTCGTTCAAATGACCAACAATTTTAAATTAAAGTAGNTACTTATTTACAGTGAGCTATAATAAATTCCACAAATTTNTATTTTTATCAAATCAATATTATTAAATAGACCATATTTTAATCCAGTCATATGTCACNAGAAAACTCCACACCAAAAAAACACGATGAATTATTGGAAAAAAAGGCCTTAAGCCTGAAAGGCGGCGGTGATAAACGAGTTGAAGCCCAACACAAAAGNGGTAAATTAACCGCCAGAGAACGCATTTCCTTGCTGCTAGATAGTGATTCCTTTGAAGAATTGGACCCGTTGGTATTACATAGATCCACGAATTTTGGCTTGGATAACCAGCATTTTCTAGGTGACGCTGTGGTCACGGGATACGGCGAAGTCAACGGTAGACTTACTTTTGTCTACGCACAAGATTTTACTGTGCTGGGCGGTTCATTATCAGAAGCTGTAGCCAATAAAATCTGTAAAGTAATGGATAAAGCCATCGAAAGCGGTGCCCCAATTGTCGGGTTAATCGACTCAGGAGGTGCAAGAATCCAGGAAGGGGTTGATAGTCTTTCAGGCTATGGCTCCATTTTCCACAGAAATGTGATGTCGTCCGGTGTAATACCGCAGATATCAGTCATGATGGGGCCGGCTGCTGGCGGTGCTACTTACTCACCAGCCTTGACTGATTTCATATTCATGGTGGAAGGATTAGGCCAAATGTACATCACTGGACCGGACGTTATACGGGCAGTGACTTCTGAAGATATATCCCACGAAGATTTAGGGGGAACTGAAGCTCATACAGTTAAAAGTGGCGTTGCCCATTTCGCGGAAGAAACGGAAGAGTCCTGCATTGCCAGAGTCCAGGAATTACTAAGTTATCTGCCGCAAAACAATATGGAAAACTCTCCCTCAATTAGTAATAGTGATTCGCCCCATCGATATTCTGATGATTTGAACACCTTGATACCAGATAACCCGAACCAGCCTTATAATATGCTTGACGTCATTCACACCGTAGTGGATGAAACCAATTTTTTGCAAGTCCACAAGAATTTTGCACCTAACATATTGGTTGGCTTCGCAAGGTTTGATGGAAAATCAGTAGGGATTGTCGCACAACAGCCTGACCATTTCGCAGGTGTCCTTGATATAGATGCCTCTGTTAAAGCTGCAAGGTTCGTAAGATTCTGCGATGCCTTCAACATACCTTTAGTCACTTTTATAGATGTTCCCGGATTCATGCCTGGCAGTTCTCAGGAGTACGGAGGAATTATCCGACATGGTGCAAAGTTAATATTCGCCTACGCGGAAGCTACTGTTCCCAAAATAAGCGTTCTGACTAGAAAGGCCTATGGCGGTGCTTATATCGTGATGAGCAGTAAAAACCTTAAAGGGGATATAAATTACTCGTGGCCAACAGGTCAAGTCGCAGTTATGGGTGCAGAAGGTGCGGTTAATATAATCCATAGAACCCAAATAAGAGAATCAGATGACCCGCAAAAATTAACCGATCAGTTGGTATCAGAATACGAAGAAAACCTGATGAATCCTTACATCGCTGCAAGCAGGGGCATGATAGACGACGTGATAGAACCCGGTCAGACGCGCTTAAAGGTCATCAGGGCCTTGAAAATGTTGGCTAACAAAAGAGAAACCATACCTCCTAAGAAACATGGAAGCATTCCTTTATAACCGGTATGAAACCAACTCAGAAACATATAGCTGCCATATCAACTGCCATTCAAATGTATCTGGATGACACCAAAACTTTAGATCCNAGAAGGGGTAATTTAATATCTTCCTGGAAACATGCAATTTTGTATCCTCTTCCATATTCGCATAACCGTGTAATTGGAGGATGGGCTGGCAGGCCTTCCACTTATGAATAACGCAAGGATTCACCGCACTATATGAACACATTTAACTCTTTTGGTATTACTGATACTACCTTCCGAGACGCTCACCAAAGCCTTCTTGCCACGAGACTCGAAATGAAGGATATGGAACCCATTGCGGCCCAAATGGACCAGGTCGGGTTCGCCTCTATGGAAGTATGGGGNGGAGCTACTTTCGACGCCACTACCAGATATCTAGGTGAAGACCCCTGGGAAAGGTTGCGGCAATTCAAACATTTAATAACGAAGACTCCCTTATCAATGCTACTAAGAGGACAGTCTCTCGTTGGGTACAAAGCGTATGCTGATGACGTAGTAGATGCATTTGTTGAACGCTCTGCGACAAACGGAATCGACATTTTCAGGGTGTTTGACGCATTAAACGACGAATGGAATCTAGTCCGAGCTGCTGAAGCTGTGAAAAATAACGATAAGCATTTGCAACTGACGATTTGTTATTCAGTCACTGAAAACGGAAAAATGGGTGGGCCAATATATAGTTTGGACTACTATCTGGATAAAGCCAAAATCTTCCAAGACATGGGGGCGGATAGTCTTTGTATCAAAGATATGGCAGGACTCTTATCACCTTATGATGCCTTTGATTTAATTTCAGCATTGAAAAAAGTGGTGACAGTGCCTCTTCAATTACACACTCATTACACCAGTGGCATGGCCTCTATGACTGTTTTAAAAGCGATTGAAGCAGGAATAGATGTAGTTGATGCTTGCCTAGCTCCACTAGCACTGAGAACTTCACAGCCAGCGGTAGAACCACTTGTTGTCACTCTGCGAGGCACGGAAAATGACCCTAAATTGGATCTAGATACCCTTATCAGTTTAGGGGATTATCTAGAATCAATTTTGCCGAAGTACAGCGAATACCTGGAAACTCAAAAAGCCTCTGTTATAGACGCTAAAGTTCTGAGTCATCAAATACCTGGTGGCATGTCAAGTAACTTGATATCACAACTTAAAGAAGCTGGCGCAATTGATAGGCTTGATGAGGTATTGAAAGACATTTCCCTCACTAGGAAAGAGTTGGGATACCCTCCATTGGTGACCCCGATGAGTCAGATGGTGGGATCTCAAGCAGTTAGCAATGTACTTTTCGGTAGATACAAAATGGTGTCCAGCCAAGTGAAGGAATATCTCACCGGAATGTACGGTAGGCCCCCATCCGAGGTGGATAGGCAAATTAAAGACACGATCTTTAAACCCTGCAATAACGCAGAAATAAAGACCATCAATGAAAGACCAGGAAACCTGATAGAACCTGAACTAAAACAAGCTGAAAAAGAATTGGCCGACATCACAAGCGATATCGATGACATCCTAATTTACGCGTTATACCCCACTACGGGAATGAAATTTCTCCGAATAAAGCATGGGCTTGATTTACAGAAAGATAACCTTGGCCTAAATACTAACGGTAACCCCTCAGGGAATAATGAGCTTACTCCAACAGGAACACAGGAAGTCCCGGTTAAAAGTTTGAAGACAAGATCCTTCAATGTGTTTATTGACGACACCTTCTATAAGGTGGAAGTTGATCCGGTTGACCAAAATGTGGTTTCAATTTCTAACGGGATTCAAAATCCAGAGTCACCCAGAGACTCAAAACCGACATTGAAGGGATCATCCGCAAATTCCAATGGAGAATTGAAATCCCCTATGCCAGGTGTGATTTTGAAATACCTAGTCGAGGTGGATCAGCAGGTGAATCAAGGTGACGCTATAGCAGTTTTAGAAGCTATGAAGATGGAAAACACATTACCTTCACCGAAAGATGGACGTATCCAGTCATTGACAGTAGAACCCGGACAAACTGTTGTAAAGGGCGACCTTCTAGCTATAATCACCTAGTCAAACTTCTTTGTAAATACTATCCAAATCAGGATTACTAAAACACACAAAAAGAGGGATTAAATGAGAAGCAAAGTGACTGTTGTCGGGGCTGGAAACGTAGGTGCTACAACTGCTCAACGTATTTTTGACGGAGGCTATGCTGACGTAGTTTTGGTGGATATTGTGGATGGACTGCCCCAAGGAAAGGCCTTAGACATGCTTGANTCTGGNCCAATTTTGGGAACAGACGCCAGCATTATAGGTACAAATGGATATGAAGAGACCGAAGGGTCTGATGTGGTAGTTGTAACCTCAGGNATAGCCCGCAAACCTGGCATGAGCCGAGATGATTTACTACTAACCAACATGAAAATAGTTACCAGTGTAGTAGGCCAAACCGCTAAATATTCTCCNAATAGCGTTCANCTGATAGTCACAAATCCTTTGGATGCAATGGCTCAACAAGCTTTGAAAATCACCGNATTCCCAAGTAATCGGGTGGTAGGCATGGCTGGCATCCTTGATACAGCTAGGTACAGGACTTTTCTCGCGGAAGAATTGGGAGTATCTGTCAATTCTGTCTCCGCCTATGTACTTGGCGGGCACGGGGACACGATGGTCCCTGTAGTGGAAAGCACAAATGTTGCAGGGACCCCAGTATCCAAACTGATAACTCCAAAAAGATTGGAGGAGATAGTGCAAAGGGCAAGGGATGGCGGTGCAGAAATAGTGAACTATTTGAAGACCGGAAGTGCCTTTTATGCCCCTTCAGCATCTATAGTTCAGATGGTGGAGGCCATTCTTTTTGATAAGAAAGAGATACTACCATGCACGGCATATTTACAAGGACAGTACGGCATCAATGATCTCTATGTTGGTGTGCCCGTCAAACTAGGCTCAAACGGTGTTGAAGAGATTGTTGAGTTGAACTTAACTGACAATGAGCTTAATGCTTTAAGGAAATCCGCGGAAGCGGTACAAGAATTGGTCGAGGTTATGGCAAGAGCTCAATAGGGCCCTTAAATGGCATCTCGAATAAGGTGATATTTGATAATTGCTGTAATAGGCGAAAGCTCCGCCTCTGCTGAAAATGCCATNCTTGCTGAAGAGGTAGGTTGCCTTTTGGCCAAAGCCGACGTAACAGTGGTTTGTGGGGGCCAAGGAGGAGTTATGAGGGCTGTTTGCAAAGGAGCCAAAAAGTATGGTGGCACCACCATAGGAATTTTGCCGGGAATGGACGCTCTTGATTCCAACGAATACGTTGACATACCTATCAGTACCGGGCTTGGAAATGGTCGCAATTTATTAGTTACTAGGGCTGGGAAATCGGTCATCGCAATCGGNGGTTCTTACGGGACTTTATCTGAAATTGGCCTGGCATTATCAGACTCAAAATCAGTGATAGGCCTGAACACATGGAGTTTACTCAAGGACGAACATTTAGATTGTGGAATAATAGTAGCGAGTAGCCCTGAAGAGGCCGTTGAACTCGCAATCTGCCAAGCTAACAAAAATTAAGGACCATCCTAAAATGACTTCAATTCATAGCATCAAGGCCAGAGAAATCCTTGATTCGAGAGGAAACCCTACGGTGGAGGTAGATGTAACCTTAGAAGACGGTTCTGTAGGCACTTCTGCCGTGCCATCAGGTGCTAGTACAGGACAATATGAGGCAATCGAACTACGAGATGGCGATAAAAACAGATATCACGGAAAAGGTGTACTTAAAGCACTCTCTAATGTGCGGAATGTTATACGTCCAAACGTCATCGGTTTTGATGCCTACGATCAAGAAAAATTAGATTCTAAATTAATTGAGCTAGATGGGACCAAAAATAAAAGTAATTTAGGCGCAAATTCCATATTGGCAGTATCGCTTGCTACAGCTAAAGCTGCTGCTATTTCATCTAAGAAAGAGTTATTCGCTCATATTTCAGCGTCAGATGAATACTTAATTCCTGTCCCGATGTTGAACGTTATAAATGGCGGTAAACATGCTGACAATTCCACTGACATTCAAGAATTCATGATAGTTCCAGTCGGATTTAGCACTTTCTCTGACGCCATTAAGGCCGGCTCCGAAGTATATCAATCGCTTCAAAAAAATCTGCGCGAAAGCAATCTCAGCACCACTGTTGGAGATGAAGGTGGTTTCGCCCCACAGTTACCATCTAACGAGGCAGCCTTGGAAATATTAGTTGACGCCATAGCTTCTTCTGGCTATGAATGCGATCGTCATTTTCTTATCGCATTAGATGTAGCGGCGGCGGAACTTTTTGACTCAGAGAATAAACTCTACAACTTAATACGAGAGAGAAAAATTGTTACCGGTGAACAACTGAGTGAAATGTATTCTACCTGGGTAGAAAAGTATCCGATCATAAGCATAGAGGATGGCTTATCAGACGATGAATGGAACGACTGGGAAGAAATGACGCGACGCGTGGGCAGTAAGGTACAACTGGTCGCAGATGATCTTCTTACAACGAACCCAACTAGAATAGCAAAAGGCATAGAAACTCAGGCAGCGAATGCTGTGCTTATAAAGCCAAATCAAATCGGTACCCTGACTGAAACATTAGAAGCTATCAACTTAGCCCAGTCTGTAGGCTGGGGCACAGTTATAAGTCACCGGTCGGGCGAAACAGAAGACACTTTTATATCTGATTTAGCAGTAGCTACAAATTCCGGGCAAATAAAATCTGGGGCCACTGCCAGAGGCGAAAGAACTGCTAAGTACAACCGACTCATCCGCATTGAGGAAAATTTAGGTAATAGGTGTAGATTTGCCGGAAGAGCCGTTTACTCTCGTTACATAAACTAGTTAAATATGAACAAAGAGACTTATTAGACTAAAAGGGTTCAAATTACATGAAGACGCGTATTGGTATCAACGGTTTCGGAAGAATAGGTAGACTGGTATTAAGGGCCGTGGTTCAAGAGGGATACAAAGATATTGAGGTAGGAGCTATTAATAGCTTTGCAGACCCTGAAAGTAATGCTCACATGTTTAAATATGACACAACCTACGGAACATTCAAAGGCGATGTCAAATGGACTAGGGATTCTATTGTAATAGACGGTCATCCTGTGGTCTGTCTAAATTCAGAGTCACCTTCTTCATTACCTTGGAAAGACCATGGTGTCGATATCGTGATTGAATGCACCGGCAAATTCACCGATTCTGCAAAAGCATCTGGACATTTGGAAGGTGGGGCAAAAAAAGTAATAATTACTGCCCCAGCAAAAAACGAAGACATCACTATAGTATTGGGTGTCAATGAACATCAATATGACAAAACCAAACATCACATAATATCGAATGCTTCCTGCACAACTAATTGCGCAGCACCGCTGATGAAAGTGTTGGATGATTCATTCGGCATAGAACAAGGAATGATGACTACCATCCACTCTTATACCAACGACCAACAAGTTCTTGATAAAAGGCATAAGGACAAACGCCGGGCGAGAGCTGCAGCGATGAATATAATCCCCACCACAACTGGAGCTGCCAAAGCAGTCGGACAAGTTATACCTAATTTAGAGGGGAGGGTTCATGGCATGGCCTTTAGGGTACCAACAGCGACCGTATCTGTTACAGACTTTGTCGCAACCCTGAAAAAAAGAGCCACAGCCGAAGAAATCAACCTGGCATACCAAGAGGTATCCCAGAACAGACTTAATGGCATCCTCGAATATTCCAATGAACCCTTGGTAAGTTCTGACTATCGCGAGAGTAAATATAGTTGCACCATTGACGGGCTATCCACCATAACTCTGGACGACAATATGGTCAAAGTAGTCGGCTGGTATGATAATGAATGGGGATACAGTTGCAGGACAGTAGAATTGGCGAAATTAGTAGCAGAAGCGGGGTTGTAGGAATAAGATCAGGTTTCTTAATTGAAGCTTACTAGTATGTAGAGTTATAATTTGAGTAAGTGCATCCAGTTTGCATAACTGAAAACGGAGGCTATATATGGCAACAGAAATAAAACCTAACACGGGAACTTGGACAGTAAAATCAGGGCTGGCCCAGATGTTGAAGGGTGGCGTGATTATGGATGTGGTTACCCCTGATCAAGCAAAAATCGCAGAAGATGCAGGTGCCGTGGCGGTCATGGCGCTAGAAAGAGTCCCTTCTGATATTAGGGCTGACGGTGGTGTGGCAAGAATGTCAGACCCTCAAATGATCTCTGAGATAATTGAGGCAGTGACCATACCGGTAATGGCTAAAGCAAGGATCGGTCATTTCGTGGAAGCCCAGATTTTGGAGGCTCTCGGTACTGACTACATCGACGAATCTGAAGTTTTAACTCCTGCAGATGAAAACAATCACATCAATAAACATGACTTTTCGGTACCCTTCGTGTGCGGTGCCAGGGACCTAGGGGAGGCGCTAAGAAGAATAGGCGAAGGTGCTGCTATGATTAGAACGAAGGGAGAGGCTGGTTCGGGAAACATAGTAGAAGCGGTCCGACATGCGAGGAAAGTTTTAGGCCAAATNAGTCACATAAAAGGTATGGAAACAGACGAACTCATGGCCACGGCCCGAGATTTGAAAGCTCCTTACGAATTAGTAAAAGGAATCCACCATACCGGGGCCTTACCTGTTGTGAATTTCGCAGCTGGCGGGATTTCTACCCCAGCAGATGCTGCATTGATGATGCAAATTGGTGTAGACGGTGTCTTTGTGGGATCTGGGATATTTAAGTCAGAAACCCCCCAAATTATGGCTAATGCAATAGTTAAGGCCACGACACATTACAAAGATCCAGAAATGCTTGCTTCTGTCTCCAAGGGATTAGGTGCATCCATGCCAGGAATCGATGTTAGAACTTTGCCTGAAGCAGAGCAGTTTGCTACCAGGGGTTGGTAAATTTGGCACCNATAGGTGTCTTGGCAATACAAGGCGACTTTCTAGAACACAGAAATATGCTAGATTCAATTGGAATTGAATCTGTGGAAGTCCGCTTGCCTGAACAATTAGAAAACATCGATGGATTAATCATCCCTGGCGGGGAAAGTACAACCATAGTCCAGCTGATAGATATTTATGAAATGCGGCAGCCTTTGATCGAAAAAGTAAGGAATGGACTAGCTGTATGGGGCACTTGCGCCGGTATGATAGTCATAGCCAAGAACTTAAAGGATAAGCGTCCTGACCCATTGGGATTGATGGATATCGAGGTCAGCCGCAACGCCTTTGGCAGACAAATCAATAGTTTTGAGACAGACTTGGACATTAATGGAATAGACGGACCCCCAATGCATGCCATTTTCATTCGGGCACCACTAGTGACTGAGATAGGAAACGGGGTCGAAATATTAGCCGAAGTAGATCAAGGAAAACCAGTTGCTGTAAAACAAAACAGAATTCTTGCCACCTCATTTCATCCTGAACTAACTGAAGACCCTAGAATGCACGCCATGTTCGCAAATATCGCTCATTCAATGTAATAAGACTTGGGAGGACCACAGCAAAAGTGATCCGAGAGACAGATATAGATCTTAACGTCCTTATGGACGTGATTCCTGAAAGATTCAGGTCAGAGTTGTTGGCCCAGGAAAATGTCGAGGAATTACTGGAAGTGGTCCTAGATTTAGGAAGACAACCGGAAGCAAGATTCTTGGGCCAGAATAAACTGCTGGAACTTGATGAAGTCACCAAACACGATCTGGAATACGCTATAAGTAAGATCGGAGTGTTTGGTGCCGATAACAGAGCAGGCATAGAACGCACCCTTCACCGCATATCTGCTATCCGAAACCGTAGTGGCAAAGTAGTAGGTATAACATTCCGCGTCGGAAGAGCAGTCTACGGGACCATCAAAATAATAGAAGATTTAGTATTGTCTGGTGAAAGTGTTCTACTTCTTGGAAAACCTGGGGTAGGAAAGACAACGATGCTGAGAGAAGTGGCTAGAGTTTTAGCAGATGATGCAGGGAAAAGAGTGATAGTAGTGGATACCTCCAATGAAATTGCAGGAGATGGAGATATTCCACATAAAGCCATTGGAAGAGCCAGAAGGATGCAGGTACCGTATCCAACTAAACAACATGACGTAATGATTGAGGCTGTGGAGAACCATATGCCAGAAGTCATAGTTATAGATGAGATCAGCACCGAATTAGAGGCCAATGCTGCTAGGACCATTGCAGAACGAGGGGTTCAATTGGTAGCTACCGCTCACGGTAATACTCTTGAAAATTTGATAATGAATCCCACACTGTCAGACCTAGTAGGCGGAATCCAAACCGTCACACTTGGAGATATTGAAGCTAGAAGAAGAAGAACTCAAAAAACAGTATTAGAAAGAAATGCTCCTCCCACTTTTCAAAAATTGGTGGAAATACAAGGATGGAACCTGGTAACAGTACATTCAGATGTAGCCTCAACGGTAGATAAAATGTTGCGGAAGCAGACCATAAATTCTGAAGTGAGAGCAGTGGAAGACAACGGCAACATAAGGAAGCACACGAGCTCATTTAAATCTGATGAAGGCAACCAAAGTTCCGATTATCCAAATGAGCATGTTGAGCCATATCGTAGAACCAACAATGCGATCGCAACGGAAATTGCAACATTAACCCCGATAATGCCCTACGGGGTTAACAAAAGCAGATTTGATCAAGTTATCAGGTCTATGAACGCGCCTATCACATTAGTTGCTGACATCAACAAAGCAGAAATGCTCGTTACAACCAAGAATTACCATAGGCGNGGTACTCAAGCGTTGAAAAGTGCCGAAAAGATGGGCAAACCAGTCTTTGTACTCAGAAAAAATACGGTTCACCAAATTGAGCAGTTTGTAAAAGCCGTTACAAAAACCGATACAGGACCTATGATCTCAGAATCTGAAAAATCATTGGCTCTGTTGGAGGCGGAGCAGGCATCACAAAGGATCTCCAGCGGGGAACCAAAAGTCCTGTTAAGGCCGCAAAACTCCTTTGTTAGGAGGCTCCAGCATCAAATAGCCACAGAGTATGGACTGGAATCCCGTAGTGAGGGAAAAGAACCCCGTAGATCAGTACTTATATATAACGACACCGATGAATACTAAAAATGCTTTCATCGTACTTGAAGGAGTTGAAGGGAGTGGTAAAAGTACTCAGTCCCAGCTTCTCTCCCAAAAACTCTCATCTGAAGGNATTNCCAACTTATTGGTTAGAGAACCTGGAGGCACAGACACCGGTGAAAAGATAAGGGCCCTCATATTGGAAGGGTACGAANTNAACCCTCTGACAGAATTNTTTCTTTTTTCNGCCGCTCGGTCAGAACTTATTCAAAATGAAATAATACCCGCTCTTGATTCCAACACTGTAGTCGTCTGCGACAGGTATATTTACTCATCAATCGCATACCAAGGCTATGCGAAAGGACTAAATTTAGCTACCGTTGGCGAGGTCAATTCCATTGCAACCTCTCGAATAAATCCTGACCTAGTGTTTTTNTTGGACATAAACCCAGAAGTCTCTTTTGAAAGGAAAAAAACAGATCCNAAAGATAGGTTTGAGAAAGAGCCTATAACCTTTCACAACAGTGTACGAAAAGGTTACCTGTGCCTAGCTAAGTCAAACCAGAATGCTTGGCACATAATAGATGCCGAAAAACCTAGTGGAATCATAAGTGCAATTATTTGGGAGAAAGTAATTACTTTACTTAAGTGATTTACATTTTCTGATTTTCAAAAATAGCCAATGGGTTGCTTTCAACCATTTGAGTCGCCCGATATGAGCCGATGATCTGCTTTGCAAATTTAAAACCCAAATTCATATCGTAGCAACGTTGGCCTTTTGCCACATGGGTATCAGAGGCGATGACATGAATTAATCCTTCTGCCATCATATCTACCGAGACTCTCTGTGCTTTGTCCCCAAACTTACCATACAAACTGCTTGCGGTTAGCTGAGATTTACATCCCATTCGTACAAGTTCCCCTAACAACTCTCGTTCATCTTCGAAAAGACTCATTCTTTCAGGATGAGCCAAAACCGGAATCAACCCAGACTGTAATAATTCAGCAATGACTTGTTCTATATACGAGGGACGGCCTTCCCAAGGCATTTCGACCAATATATATTCACTATTATTTAATGTCAGGGCCCTGCCATTTTCAATGTCTTGCATCAAATCTACGTCAACATGGTTTTCCATACCTAATTTGACGTCAATATCTATCTTATTCTGAGAAAGTTTTCCATTTATATTAGAAACCAGATCTTTTATTAAATGCACGGAATGGTTTTCAGTCACATCCTTCCTGTGCGGCGTTGCAATAATCATTTTAGTGTTTTGGCTTTGCGCTATTTCGCATATCTGGATGGACTCTAGTAAATCTTCTGGCCCGTCATCAACACCGGGTAATAAATGGTTATGTATATCGTACATATCAATCATATTATTATGTTACACCTTTCAAATACTTTTNCCTTTCTCTGATAAAATCCTCCCAAATAAACTTTTTATACTGTGAAATGATTAAATTTGACAATTTTTCAACTGCTTATCAAAAAAAGATCGTAGAATTCATAAATTCAGTCAACGATTCTTTTAACTCTCCGAAAAAGTTAACGGATGTTTTCTTTGGGCAAACGATTAACGTACCTCCATCAAGCCCGGAAACAGACTGTTATATAGCCTCTATCAACAACAATGTTTTTGGTTTTCTTCAAATAGTCGAAGAACCCTCNGTAAAGCGCATTGTCGGGCTTCAGACCATTCGTAAAGAGAGCAATTTTGCCGAAATATTCCAAAATTTCCTAACCATTTCCGTTAGACATGCAACCCTAACGGAGGCAAAAGTGATCCATTTTCAAATTTCCCAAAATGACCATGAATCAAAAAAGGTTTTAGAATCTTCAGGTTGGCACAAAATCAAAACGTACTGGAATCTCAGGTTCGAGGAAACACATTTAGAAGATTTAGTTTTACCTGATGGCTATTCTCTTCGCCACTTCGTTAAAGGAAAAGATGAAAATACTCTTACTGACCTACAGAATCAATCATTCGGAAACCATTGGGGATTTTCTCCCAACGATATAGAACAAATTCGATACCGTACCCAAATGGAAAGGACTAATGACAAAGGCATTATATTTATAGAGAAAAATGGGGAAATAGCTGGATACAATTGGACTATGGAAGCACATCATGGTGCTTCGTCGGTAGGATGGGTTGCAATGACCGGAGTTCATCCAAATTATCGGGGTTTGAGGCTAGGCAGAGCCGTCGTATTGGCAGGCATGCACTACCTCAAATCAAAAAATATATCCGGNATAGAACTTGAAGTAGATTCTGAAAATATACCTGCCACTAGACTATACAACAGTATAGGGTTTAGAAAAATAAACCAGACTTACTGGTATGAGAAGAGTATATAGGTTCAAATAACCTGCGTATTTACCGAACCTGAAATAACTTCACCGTACAAATCAGCGGCCTTTTTTGAGCTAGCATCCCAACTTAAAGAGTAAGCTTTCTTTATCGCCTCTTTTGACATGAAACTATGCANATCTTTATTTTTAAGTAACACTTCTATTTGGGTTGCAAAGGCCTCCGGACACCTCCAGGGTATGAGGTAGCCCGTGGAACCATGTTCAACAATTGACGGAATNCCACCAACTCTAGATGCTACAACNGGGGTCCCACATGCCATAGCTTCAATNACAACGAAACCCAAACTTTCATAATGGGAAGGTAAAACAAAAACATCTGCTGCAGAGTAATATGCGGCCAGATTATCATGAGCAATTGCACCTGTGAAAATCACTTTATCATCAAGTCTCATTTCAACCACCAGGGATTTAATGGACCGATAATATTCGTTGCTCTCTTCGTTCCCTCCAACAATATAAAGAGTAGTGTCCTCAACCGAAGATACTATGGATAACGCTTTAATTAGAACATCAAGCCCCTTTATCGGATCAATACGGCCAACAAATAGGACCACGTTGTTTTTCCGAGGAATATTCAATTGATTCCTTGCCGCATCCTTGTCAGTTTGGTGAAACATTTTCAAATCCACACCAGGTGGAACAACAGCAACCTTGTTGCTAAATGATCCGTACAATTGGTCAATGTCCTGTACTTCTTTTTGGGTCAATACTAGAATTTTATCGCTTCTGCACATCAACTTATATTCAGAAGCACTCCTTGATGTGTGTTCGTCCCCAACGGGAAGGGCTCTCGATTTAGTCTTTGCTAGAGTATGGAAGGTAATCACATGCGGAATTTCCCATGACTCAGACAGCAGATCACCAACCAAGCCTGAAAGCCAATAATGGCTATGCAATATGTCTATGTAAAGACCCTCATATTCTGTATAAATTTGAATGTTTCTGGAAAATTCGAAAACTAAATTAATAAGCTCATTTTTGGGAGACTCGATAGGCCCAGCACTTATATGAACAAGCTTGGATCTGCTCCCTAAGGGCATAGCAGAATCCTCTGAATGCTCATGGCTCCGAGTGAAAACATGAACCGTGTGACCCATTGAATCCAAACTGGCAGCAAGGTTAAGAAGGTATACATTCATACCACCAGCATCTTTTTCGCCCAAATCAGCCATTGGGCAAGTGTGGAAACTAACCAATCCTATCTTCATTTCANCCTCTTCANTACCNNCNCACTACCAAATCGAAAACCGCCCGATCACTTGCACCNAAATGNTATTTATANCGCTCCGTGCCTCTNAGAAAGTTATATTCTTTTACATCCAACCNAATGGCTTCTTGGATCGTGAGAGCTTTATTAAGCAAACCGACACTCANTGAAGATTTTTCNGGATCATACCCNCTGTTGTACAAAAGATAAGTGCCTTCGTATGAGAAACATATACAAGCCGCCACTTTGGCTCCTTCTATTTCCATAAAAAACAATTTATATTGATCTGTAGCTGAAAATTGNAAAGCTAAATCGACAAAAAATTCCTTGTTTTGAACTGTTAGAAAAGCACCTTTATCATCGCTGCTCAAAGCCATTAAACGGAAAAATTCCTCCATGCTTTTTTCAACCGAATCTTGGGTTATTTGAACNGTATANTGTTTAAAGTCAGTATTGGATTCAAGTCTCCTAAGCTTACGNCTCAACTCGTGGCGGTCTTTCTTTCTAAGTCCGGCNAGGTAGCCNTCCCAGGAGTCAGGTAGTTCCATNCAAGGGGTAGTATCNGATTCATGCAANTCAANTTCAAATCCATCAAGCTTGGCGATATGAGGAAGGTATTTAAGNGTGGGAGAATNTTCTGGTATGGATTCAAGACGGAGACTCTTCCAATCCATGGATTTTAAGCGGTCCCATGCCATTGAGAAAAATTCTTCTCCATGGCCTTTTAGTACCGGGAAATCCATGTAATCATAAACATTTGAGTCGCCTATAAATGTCGCCTCCTCACCCTCACACAGTAACGGAATTACACCGATCTCTTTTTTACCAGATGTAACGATCTCAATTAAGGGGGTGCAATTATATTTAAACCTTTTCCACCAAGTTGCTTGCCACTCAGGGGTAATAAATATAGTGTTTAAGTAGCAGTTAGGAAGCATGTGTGACCAAGCTTTTTCAAGTTGGTCATCGTTTTCAAAATAACTCATTTCACCTCTTACGATTTAGATAACCGTATAGTTTTTATCAATTGTTTAACCTCCTGCTCCCCTCCTCTTTGCGCCGATGTGACTATCTTACCGCCGGTTTTCTTAACACCTCGCAAAGTCATGCACATATGCTCTGCAGACATAAAAACATAACTTGCACTCGCATCCAGACATCGATAAACAATGTCTGCTATTTGAGTCGTTAGCCTTTCTTGAATCTGAGGCCTTTTAGCCAACACATCAACCAATCGAGAAACTTTGCTTGCGCCAATCACCCGGCCTTTTGGTAAATAAGCTATATGAGCGTAACCATAAAATGGCAGTAAATGATGCTCGCAAATTGAATTGAAAGAAATATCTGTAAAAGCTACGGGCTCAGTATGGTTTTCCTCAAAAAAAACGCTTAGTACTTNTTCAGGGTCAGATCGCAACCCTGAAAATATGTCCCGATATAATTCCACGACCCTATTTGGTGTACCTAACAGACCTTCCCTTTCCGGGTTCTCTCCTATCGAAACCAAAATTTCANGGACAGCAGACCGGATCCTATCGGNATCAAACCCCCNTCCTGCTTTAGTAGAGTCCACCGATTCAGTCATGATAAGGAAAGGGCCTCCTCCACTGATTCGATTTGAGCCGGATATTCTTTTAGAGAGACCGGTTTTATTTCATTTGCTATATCTGGGTCCTTAAGGCCGTTCCCAGTNATAACACATACAATGGTTTTACCTTCAAAAGATTCACCTGAATTGACCCTCTTTAATAATCCTGCCAGTGATGCCGCAGAAGCCGGTTCGCAAAAAATGCCCTCATCAGATGCTAACCTACGATATGTACTGAGAATTTCATCATCATTAACCTTATCGATGAGACCATTCGATTCATCTCGAGCTTTCAAGGCTAATCCCCAACTAGCGGGATTACCGATCCGTATAGCAGATGCTACTGTATGAGGTTCCTCTACAATAGCTCCATCAACTATTGGGGCGGCCCCAGATGCTTGATACCCATTCATAANAGGCAAATTATCTGAAAGTCCACTTTCAAAGGCTTCCTTAAAGCCTTTCCAATATGCTGTGATATTACCAGCGTTGCCAACTGGTATNAAGAGATCGTCAGGTGCCATCCCGAGTTCTTCGACAATCTCAAAAGAAGCAGTCTTTTGACCTTCTATACGGTTGGGATTTAGTGAATTTACAAGCTCCACAGGATGCCTTTCACACAACTCACGAGTAATTTCCAAGGCTTTATCAAAATTACCGTCAATCATTGCTATATGTGCACCATATGCAACCGCTTGAGCCAGTTTACCTCTNGCCACATTTCCTTTTGGCACGATCAAGGTGGTTCTAAGTCCCAANTAGGCTCCATANGCAGCCGCAGAGGCGCTAGTATTACCTGTNGAAGCACNGGCTATCGAACTNATCCCTTTTTCGACGGCTTTAGCTACNGCCACTACCATACCCCTGTCTTTNAATGAGCCAGTCGGGTTGCAACCTTCAAGTTTAAAAAGTAGTGATTTGCAACCTATCTCATCCACTATGTTTCTAGATTTAACCAGAGGGGTGTTTCCTTCCCCCAGGGAAAAAACAGGAGTCTTGGAATTAATAGGAAGGAATTTCTTATAAGTTTCGATGATACCTTTGCCCATGTTAAAAGGCCGTTACGTTCCTTCTTTGTATATTTCTTTTCTGCATGATCTAGGCGTGGTCAATGCCTTCAAATACTCTACAGCAGCAATACTTCTCTAGCAACACTATCGAGACAAGGTGNTCTATTATAAGACTAATGAAATTCAAANNGCTTNCTCACTTTAANTTTTTGATCCCGAGTGAATTAACATTAAACTAATATCTTTTCTAGACATTGATGAAGGAGTAACAAATGCAGTTACAGAAAATTGACTCAGAAATATCTGATGCCATAGAAAATGAAAAGAGACGTCAGCAAGATAATATCAATCTAATAGCTTCTGAAAATTACGCAAGCACGGCTGTGCTTGAAGCCCAAGGATCTGTGTTTACAAATAAATACGCGGAGGGTTACCCAGGGAGGAGGTATTACGGCGGATGTGAATATGTTGATGTAGTGGAACAACTGGCGATAGACAGNGTGAGATCTTTATTTCATGCTGACTATGCNAATGTGCAGCCTCATAGTGGAGCGCAGGCCAATATGGCTGCGTACTTTGCATCTTTGCAACCTGGTGACACTGTNATGGGTATGGGATTAGATCATGGAGGACATTTAACCCACGGTAGCCAGGTNAATTTCTCTGCCAAACTTTATAATTTTGTCCCTTATGAGGTGGATCGAGAACTTGAGACTATAGATTTTCTAGAAGTCAGCAAAATAGCAAAAGAATGCAAGCCCAAACTGATAGTAGCAGGTGCTTCCGCATACACCAGAATCATAAATTTTGAGAAATTTAGACAAATAGCTGATTCTGTGGATGCAAAACTTATGGTCGACATGGCTCATATTTCCGGGCTTGTCGCGGCAGGCATTCACCCTTCCCCGGTAGAAAGTGCTGATATTGTTACATCTACCACTCATAAAACTTTAAGAGGCCCCAGGGGCGGAATCATTTTGGGTAAAACTGAAATGGGCAAAGCCTTAAACAGCGCTGTCTTCCCCAATATGCAAGGTGGCCCTCTAGAACACACCATCGCTGCAAAAGCTGTTGCCTTTAAAGAAGCTGCAATGGATGAATTCGTGGAATATCAAAAACAGGTAGTCGCTAATGCGAAGGCATTAGCTGAAAGCTTGCGGCAGGGTGGGTTACGTTTGGTTTCTGGAGGAACAGATAATCACATGACATTGGTTGACGTGACTCCAATAGGAATATCTGGAAAACAAGCTGAAGAATCCCTTGGTAAAGCAAACATCGTAATCAATAGGAATGCTATTCCGTTTGATACAAAACCACCAAGGCAGGCTAGCGGCATCAGACTCGGCACACCAGCTGTCACAAGTAGGGGAATGAAAGTACAAGAGGCAACTACTGTGGGTAAGCTAATACTAAANGTCCTCACCAACATTGAGGATCCCTCGGTGGAGGAAAGTGTCAAGCATGAGATTCTGGAACTAACTTCCCGTTTTCCTGTCCCNGGCATCACCAGCTAANCTNAAAAAGGTTAGTCAATAATGCAATTAAANGTAATTTAAGATCCCCANGGANTGATTGCTTCTTTAAGGGCTTTATACCCTTCCAANAAGCCAGGTCTGTTTTCTCCGTATATCCCGTCAAAAACTTCTAATGAGGAGTCTAACCAGTTCNTCAATTCAGAATTACCAGGATTGGCATCTATATAGGCGTCCCGTATTAGGACAAAATGGATACGAGGATCATATGGTCTCTTCGTCCCACCCAAAGATTCATCTCCGTCTAGGAGCCTAAGCAACATNGCATCCGCAGAGCCAAGTGTTTGTTCATGTATTGGNGGACCATCCATCCTATGCATAACTGAAGTCATATCCCGTCCATTACCCGTGGTGTATCCCATTTCAGACCAAGCATCCCACATATTCACATTTTTACCAACGTGCTGTACCACCTTATCCCCGAAGGCCCGTAGGGGGTCCGAAATATCTGCGAGGAGGTCAGTCAATCTATCCCCATCCAAATCGGTAGCCAGCACTATAGTGTCCCGTTTTTCAATAAGATCCCAGATTAATAACCCATAATTAGTGTCTGAGATATGTTGTTCGATCTTACCGCCCCAATTTTCCATCCCATCCTTAAAGTCTGGCGGTAGCAATGAAACTATCTTGTCAACTCTCTCTTTATGTTCTTCATAGGGGTCAACCGCGTATCTTCGTCCTACATCAAATTTGGTGCCTTTTAATAACCAAGAATGCAAACCAGCATTGATACCATCTTCCATAGCCTGGGTAGGTTTCATTGCGACCCGGCCTAGATGACCACTATCGTTTACCATTTTGAGGAAAAGTCGATTAGCGTAGGCCATTTGAATGCCTGGTGTATTCATTTCTGAATGGACAATTCCTGCATCATCCACTACAAATTTATCCCTATCCTGTGAATATGGTAGGCATGGCATGCACCTAACAACAGTAATGGGACCATATGGTCTAACATTGCAGTAGACCCCTGCCTGGGTTCTGAGAGGGGCATTAGCTGACTTTCCCATCACGACAACCTTATTGCCCTCCCCATCGTTGACATAAGCGTCTCCTGCTGTCGACCATTTAATTGAGGTACACGGCATGTTTCCAAACCACCCTAAAGAAGCTAATTTAGTATCATGTCTATATTGTGACCACATAGGGACGGCATAAAATGGCAACCCCAGTATGTCTACTGCAGCGATGGTACCAAGGAGAGCATAGGCATCTGTCAAGGAGTGAGCGACAGGATTCACGGCACCGTCATGATTACCACCTTGCCACACAACTGCATCTGAATAACCTTCTGGCCTTACTTCAGAAGGTTCGAACAATCCAGACAAAAGGTTAAGTAAATCGCCTCCACCGGCCTCTGTTCGCGCAATGGACAGTAAATCAATCATGAAAACACCTCTTTTGTTTTTTCGTCAGCCTTATTGGATATTACCAAATTACGATAAAGGATTCTCGGGATATAGAAATTGTTTGAATTGAGCTTTGCAGTTCATAAATTCAGAATGGGAAGTGCCTTGAGTTTATAAGTGATTCAAAAAACTCCAAGGCACACTTGCAAGTTATTCCATTCTGGAACCACCCCATGATCTAGATACACCAGCGGAGGTGGGTTCCACTCTCACATTAACTACAGCCGGCTTTCCACTCGAAAAAGCCCTATCTAAGGCAGGTTTGATCTCAGTAGGGTCCTCCACCTTCTCCCCATAGCCGTGTAGGGCTTCTGCCATACGGTGAAACTCGGTGAATCCTAATTCTCGGCCGGGTTTTCTCTTACCAGGGGTACGAGCAGTCCAACCTTCATTGTTACTTATCACGGTCACTACTGGCAGGTTGTGTCGTACNGCAGTATCAATTTCCATGGCGTTCATACCCATAGACCCATCGCCGTGCAACACAAGAACCTGCTTGTCTGGTTTGGCTACTTGCGCTCCAATCCCATACGGTAATCCCACACCCATTGTCCCAGTAACACCAGAATTTAGCCGATGACCAGGCAAATATGTCGATATAGATTGCCTTCCGAAATGCAAAATCTCGTTTCCGTCCACCGAGACGATGGCATCTCTGTCCAAAAATTCGTCTATTTCTTTACATAAGCGCAAAGGGTGTATAGGTGTCTGATCAGAATTAAGCAATGGGGCTGTTTGGGCTATTCTTTTTTCATTGGCTTCACGTAACCCTACAATCCAAGGAGATTCCAGTGCACCGGAAAAATCTGGACTCCTTTGTTGGGCTAATTCCAATAATTGAGCCATAACTGCCTTGGCATCTCCAAAAATGCCCATTTCTACATCCCTATTATGACCGAGCTCCGCTTCATTAATATCTATTTGTATGATCTTTGCATTCGGTGCAAAACGNTGCCCATAATTCATCATCCAATTCATTCTGGTCCCAACTACTAACACAACATCTGATTCTCTCATCGCAGTGGAACGTGCTCCTTGAAACGAAACAGCATGGTCTTCTGGAACTAAACCTCTTGACATGGGAGCTGTGTAAAAGGGAATACTAGTTACATCCACAAACTTTTCTAATTCTGGGGCGGCCCCAGAAAAAAAAGCACCACCACCCGCAAATAACAACGGCCTTTCCGCGTTAGCAATAAGTGCCATAGCCCTTTCAATATCTCCAGAAGTAGCCACTGGTCTGGTACGCTCGAGTGCCCTTGAAGGTGTTGGTACCGATTCCTCTTCCACCTCCTCGTAAAGTACATCTCCACCGCAATCAATATATACGGGCCCCGGCCTACCACTCTGAGCCTGTCGGTATGCAGTACTCACAACTTCCGGGAATCTAGAGGCCATAGTGGGTCTGTGCCAATATTTGCACAACGGTTGCATTATGCCTACCTGGTCTACTTCCTGGAAAGTGTCTCTTCCTATTTCATGCACTGCACTAGCCCCACCCAAAATAACCATGGGGGCACAGTCAATAGACGCGGTATAGACGCCTGTCAATAAATTTAAAGTACCCGGTCCAGAAGCAGCCATTACCACACTAGGTTTTCCTGTGACGCGAGAGTATGCATGGGCAGCCATAGCAGCAGCCTGCTCGTGCCGAAAGTCTACGGTTCGAATGCCTACATCCTGACACTCCATAATAGTATCGAAATTGGGTCCACCCATTAGGTAAAACAGGGTATCAACCCCTTCTTCCTTCAAGGTCCTAGCAATAAGATAATTACCGCTTACTTTCACCATCTGAAATATCTCCTGAAAATCGGATTGAACTTAGTTAACGNAGGCTAGGTTATCACAGACCCCAAAAAAGCCCCAAAAGCAATAAAACTTCAGCTATTTTGAAATATAATTAAGGCATTTGCAGCGGCTTGCATTTCGGCCTTATTGATACTAGTGCCGACCCCGTTACCGATAACTTTATCCCCGACCAACACCTCCACCACAAATACGGGATCGTGATCAGGTCCATCTTTAGATATCAACTTGTAATACGGTGTGAATGATGTTTTTGACTGAACTAGGATTTGAAAATCTGTTTTTGAATCCTTATGGTTTTTCATAAGACAGTTAATAGGTGATTCAATGTTCAGATTTTGCAAAATAAATTGACTGGCAGTCGAATATCCCCTGTCCAGAAACAGTGCCCCGACCAACGCCTCGAAAGCGTTAGCCAAATTGGATTCTTTATTTCTGCCTCCTGAGCCTTCTTCACCCTTGCCCAATAGCAAATAGTTTCCGATATCTAACTCTCTTGCAACATTTGCCAACGACACACCACTCACTATATTTGACCGCAGTTTGGTCAAATCTCCTTCATTGAAATCCGGGTATTTTTCATACAATGACTGAGCTATCACAGCATCAATAACTGCATCACCCAAAAATTCAAGCCGCTCATTAGATTGACAGTCGCCATTATTAGACTCGTTAACCCAGGAGGAATGAGTAAGGCTCAGATGGAATAGGTGTTTATCTATAAAACTATCTTCAAGCTTCGCCAACATTTAGAAATCCAGGTATGGCTAGACCGCCCCTTTAGGCCAAGGGGGCTGTGGTCGCTTAACTTCTCCTATGTAAGGCCTGCTCTCAAATAATCCTAGAAAATCGTTAAAAGCATCCACAGACTCCTCAGCTGGAGGAATAAAGGTTTTTATGAAGGCAGATTGGCCGTTACCAAATATGAAGGTAGGAGTCCCGAAAGCCCCGTGTACCTCGACCGCCTCGGTATGATCGCTTGCAATTATTTCTACAAGTTTGGGATCTTTCATATCGGATTTAAATTGCTCAGTGTCCAAACCACACTCTTCGGCCAACCGAATGAAAAGAGAATCGTCGTTCAATGGCGCTCTTGACCCACCGTGTCTTTCAGTAAGCAACGCCAGGAAAAATTTATCGAAAAGCTCCGGCCCTTGCCTTTTGGCCGCCTCCCCTGCAATCGATGCCATCAAGGATCTGGTGGAAGTGTAATCTTCTTCTTGCCAAACCCTCCAATCACCAGGATCTTTCGCGTTACTCTGTTCTAAGGAAAAATTTCTCCAATTCAACTTTAGATCTTCGCCATAATGCCCTTTTACTTTATCCAGCCACACGGCTGCATTGTAAACAAAGGGTCAAGCAAAATCGTAAAATATATCAAATTCCATCTTGTTCATACTTGCCTCCAATCCTTGTGAGTCGACTNTCNTTAGTTTACCTTAANCCGGCTGAAATGATACAACTTGACCTTAANANTAAGGTGTCTGACCTCCCAACACTAGTTGGTTGTTACATTTTGTTAACATTGACGTAATAACAACGTAACAGCGCAATAAGATAATCATAAAATACTAGGCTGTGCTCATTGTTATATAAAGTGAGCAAATAGAAAGTAAAAAGAGGATTGCTAATATGGCAAATGAATCGGCAGAATTACTTAAGTTAATGAAAGACAACGGGTGCGACATATTGGACCTAAAGTTCACTGATTTACCTGGTTCGTGGCAACACTTCTCTGTTCCAATTAGTGAGATAGATGACTCATTAGTGAATAATGGTGTTGGATTTGACGGATCAAGTATCAGGGGATTTCAATCAATTGACGAATCCGATATGTTGATTGTCCCAGACGCCCCTACAGCGAAGGTAGACCCGTTCTTTAAGGGCACAGTGACTTGCATTGCAGATATTAAAGACCCGGTTTCAGGCGAAAATTACACTAGAGACCCCAGGAATGTGGCCAAGAAAGCCGAGGCATACCTAAAAAGTACCGGCATTGGCGACGATTCCTTCTGGGGACCGGAAGTGGAATTTTTCATATTTGACTCAGTAAGATTCGGATATGGGTCAAACCACGGATTTCACGAGGTCAATTCTGATGAAGGAATATGGAACTCTGGAAGCGAGTATATGCTCGACGGAGAAACACTCAATAAAGGCAACAGGCCGAGACACAAAGGTGGCTATTTCCCAGTATCCCCAGTAGATACGGCGCAAGACCTTAGAAGCGAAATGGTAAGAAGCCTCGTAAACGATTTTGGTATGAGGATAGAGGCTCAACATCATGAAGTTGCTACCGGAGGTCAGGCCGAAATAGACATGCGGTTTGGTCCCCTATTAGAAACTGCCGACAATGTGATGATGTATAAATATGCTGTTCGTAATGTTGCCAAACAACATGGAAAGGTGGTGACTTTCATGCCCAAGCCGCTATTTGATGACAATGGGACAGGTATGCACACCCACCAGTCAATATGGAAAAACGGTGAACCTTTATTTGCAGGAAACGAATATGCCGGACTATCTCAACTCGCTCTTAACTACATTGGCGGTCTAATAAAGCATGGTAAGGCTTTAATGGCATTGGCAGCTCCTACAACAAATTCTTATAAAAGATTGACTCCAGGGTTCGAAGCCCCAACAATTTTGGCGTTGTCAGCTAGAAACCGATCGGCTGCGTGCAGGATCCCGATGTATTTCAATAACCCTGCTGCAAAGAGGGTAGAATTCAGATCTGCAGACCCCACTTGTAATCCTTATCTTACTTTTGCTGCTATGTTGATGGCAGGACTCGATGGAATAGAAAATGGCTACAGCCCCGGAGAGCCGCTTCAGCAAGACCTTTTTGAACTGTCTGCCGAAGAAACAGCAGCTTTCCCTCAAGTACCGGGAAGTCTTGATGAGGCTCTTAAAGCTTTACAGGATGACCATGAATTTTTACTCAAGGGCGGAGTATTCACGGAAGATGTCATTGAAAATTGGATCAGCTTTAAAACTGAAAATGATGTTGATCCAGTGAGACTGCGNCCACATCCATATGAATTTCATCTTTCATTCGATGCATAATTAACCCAGTTATTTTTAAATGCGTCACTCTTTTCTNGGAGCGGCGCATTTAANTTTTGACTACCGGGCAAGGCGGGAATTTGTTTGACACTTTTTTCACAAATGATTACTCTTTAATGCCTATATTTNCCNTAATTACAAGAACAAANAGAAGNNAGNAANCCCCTCCTAATAAGGANTTCCCNATGTTGGAAAGAAACAGTGAGGCAGTNGAATACGTTCTCCGNGAAGCCAGAGAAAACGANGTNAAATTCATACGCCTTTGGTTTTCCGACATATTGGGTAATATTAAAGGCTTTGCTATCACGGTGGAAGAGTTAGAAAATGCCCTTACCAGAGGCATGGGGTTTGATGGCTCTGCAATTGAAGGATATGCCCGGGCAGACGAAAGAGACCTATATGCCCTACCCGACCCGACCACTTTTAGCCTTTTACCTTGGAGGCCCAAAACAAACGCCGTCGCCAAGATGTTTTGTGACATCATCACACCGGATGATAGGGAATTTGAAGGAGACCCCAGGGCTGTTCTCAAAAAAACTCTTAAACGAGCATTAGACAAAGGCTATACTTACTATGTTTCTCCCGAACTTGAGTATTTTTACTTCAAAGATTCAACCTCAACGGTAGGGTTAGATAACAGTGGTTATTTTGATCAAGATTCTACTGACGTAGGCACTGATCTGAGACGAGATACGGTTTTAACGCTAGAAGAACTAGGTATACCGGTAGAATCAAGTCATCACGAATCAGCACCAAGCCAACATGAAATAGACCTACGACATACTGATGCTCTAACAATGGCTGATTCTGTCATGACATATAGGTTGGTTGTAAAAGAGATAGCAGTTAATAAAGGCTATCACGCTTCTTTTATGCCTAAACCGGTAGCGGAAATTAACGGCAACGGCATGCATACCCATATGTCCCTTTTTAGAGGGGATGAAAATGTCTTCTATGGAGAGGAAGATGAGGCCCACTTATCAACCATAGCAAAACATTTCTGTGCTGGACTTATGAAGCATGCCAGAGAAATAACTTTAGTAACAAACCAGTGGGTTAATTCTTACAAAAGGTTAGTCCCATCCTATGAGGCACCAACTTACATAACATGGGCAGAGGTCAACAGATCCGATTTAATAAGAATTCCCTCATTTAAACCGGACCGAAAATCGTCCAGAAGAATTGAGTACAGAGCGCCCGACCCGTCCTGTAACCCGTACCTGGCTTTCAGTGTAATGCTTGCGGCTGGGTTGGAAGGCATTGACCATAAATATGAGATGCCCCCCTCATCAACTAAAAGTGTTCATGAGATGTCGGAAACTGAAAGAATTTCTCTTGGGATAGAATCCTTACCAGGAAATTTATGGGAAGCTATACAGGTGACGGAAAAAAGTGACCTGGTCAAAAGAACCTTGGGCGACAGTGTATTTAACAGTTTTATTGAGAACAAAAAAATAGAATGGAACAGGTAT
>PAON01000023.1:0-13174 GCA_002708495.1 Dehalococcoidia bacterium
TGTGATTTATCTTCTGGATTAAACCATTTTTCTCTACTCATGTAAGATCAAATTTCATTTAAGGCCCAGGATTTCACTAAATGATGAGCAATCGCTATTTTCATGGGTACTTTTAGTACTTCGCTGTCATTTTCAAGGGCTGAGATGACATCTCTTCTATCAAACCATTTAACATCGGTCATTTCGTCCTCATCCATATTGATGTTTGTAGTAACTGCCTCTGCATGGCACCCTATCATTAAGGAGTAAGGTAAAGGCCAAGGTTGAGATGAATGGTATTTAACATTCTTAACCTCTATTCCAGCTTCTTCCATCACTTCTCGAGCGACGGCTTCTTCAATTGATTCGCCTTGATCGACAAACCCAGCTAATGCTGAATAGGTGTTAGTTCTTTGAAGTCTTCCTCTTGATTGTCCTAATAAACATTTATCACCATCATGAACCACGACTATTATGACTGGATCGGTTCTCGGAAAATGATCAGTACCGCATCCGGTACAATTTCGCACTTGGCCAGCTCTTTTCATTTGGGTTTTTGATCCGCAAGCCGAACAGAATTTGTACCGTTGGTGCCAGTAGACTTGTATCCTTGCTTGAGCGGCGATTCCTGCCTCCTTCGGATCTAAAAATTCACCACATGACCTAACGTCGACGAATCTTAGTGAAGGGTTTAAGCTCCTAATCACCGCATCTGAAAAGCGATCAGTCGATACTTCTATTGCGAAGTGATATATATCGTCCAATATGCCTAAGAAAATAGGCTCTGATTTGCACGCGAATTCATCCAGCTGAACCCGTGATAGCCAAAATAGATTGGATTCCGTTCCTGTATTGACCAGTAAATTAAGTTCCCTTAAAGGTAAAAAACGACTTTGCGGGTCGGCCATCATACTGTTTATTGCAGATTCATCTCTTCTTTCTTTTTCTCCCCTATTTAGGGGATTCCTTGCAAATACGTGCCCGTACCCATGTGTGGTCATAAAAACTCCTAAAGTCGGATATTAAGTTATTAGAACACATTCTTGTTGTAAAAGTGGGTTTGTTTTTTGTCAGATACTTTCTTAAGTTTTTTATTCTGTCGTCTAAGGGGCAGTTGTTTTGATTGACACCCTTGATGGTGTGAACACAGAATAGGGTGGCAATAACGAAATCTAAGGATGTAAGGAGACTAACCAATGATATATGAAACTCGGATTTATGAGACTCATCCTGGTAAGTTGCCAGCCCTCAATGATAGATTCCGTAACCACACTATGAGGATTTTTGAAAAATATGGAATAAAAAATATTGGATATTGGACCTCAGAGGTTGGTGAATATAGTGATAGATTGACCTACATAGTTGCTTTTGAAGATCAAGGGCATAGGGAGAAAGCTTGGAATGACTTTAGGAATGATGTTGAGTGGAACAAGGTAAGGACTGAGTCAGAATTGGAGGGACCAATAGTAAAAAGAGTGTTCAATAATTTGCTGACACCGACCGACTATTCTCCTTTGCAATAGCTTGTGAATCGATATTGACCTCAGACAAAAAAATTAGACCCCAACAGTGGTGGCAATCCTTCCAGTTCAAAGATTTTAGATATTTGTGGGTGTCCACTTTTTTCCAATCTATTGGGTTTGGTATGGACAATGTAGCCCTTGGCTGGATTGTTTTTGAGAAAACTGATTCTGCATTCATGGTTGGGCTGGCAGCAGCTCTTAGGATGGTGCCACTTTTTCTACTCGGTGTTTTTTCTGGCCTGATTGCTGATAATGTCGAAAGACGAATATTCCTTCGCATATTTACTATTGTAGGTGGGGGCCTTATGGCCTTGCTTGGCGTGCTCCTAATCATTGGTTACGACCAAATATGGATCATCATTGCAATTGCCACTATTACCGGAGCCACATTTGCATTTGTTCTTACTTTGAGGCAGGCATACACCTTCGATATTGTAGGGGCTTCCCTTTCATTGAATGGTTTGTCTATGTTGCAAATAGCGTCTCAAACGGGAGGGGTTTTTGGGGCTTTGATCTCCGGAATATTGATATCTAAGTTGGGGGCAGGACCACAATTTGTCGTCATAGGCTTGATGTACCTGATTTCATTTTTAGTTCTGTTTGGAGCATCTGAGTCAGGCCAAGCAGCCTCTAGAAGGAGAGAGAGTCTTAATTCCAATTTTAAGGGATACATTGATCTCATAAAAGAATATCCAGTTTTACTTATCTTGATGTGTTTGGCCTCAATTACCGAAATATTTGGTTTCACTCATATGAGTTTAATCCCAGTTTTTGCCAAGGAGGTTTTATCTGTTGGACCAATTGGGTTGGGAATTTTGACTGCTATTCGCCAAGTTGGTGGGTTTTTGGGTCTTTTTGCGTTGGCTTTGTTAGGAGATTACAACAAAAAAGGACAGCTAATGTTTTACATAGTCGTTTTTTTTGGTGTAGGTCAGATCTTTTTGTCATTTGCAGATAACTTGTATCTGTTTGCAATTTTCCTATTGTTTGTAAATGCCTGCGCTATGTCTGTTGACACTTTGTACAAAACGTTGATGCAGCAAAATGTTCCGAATGAGCAACGAGGCAGGGCTATGGGATCATGGGTTTTAAGTATTGGAACAGCCCCTATAGGGCACCTCGGGATTGGCGGAATTGCAACAGCTTTTGGAGCTCCAATGGCTGTCTTGTTTAACGGAGTTATGCTTACTGCCGCAGGAATTTCGACCTTTATCTGCCTACCAAAAATTAGGAAATTGCCTTAAAGGGCAAGTAAATTTTCAGCTATACCATTAAAGAAGTAGGGCTTTGCAATAGGCGTTTTACTTCTATTAAAAATTGGGCCCCTTCAGCTCCATCTACGATTCTATGATCAGCAGAAATAGTAGCTGTCATAACCTGGCCAACTGTTATTTCTCCGTCAACAACTATCGGTTTCTCCGATACGGTACCTACGGCCAATACTGCGCTTTGAGGCGGATGTATTATTGCAACGAAACTGCTGACATCAAACATTCCCAGGTTACTAATAGCGAATGTGCCGCCAGTGTATTCTTGGGAGCTCAGGCTACCATTTGACGATCTTTCGGCCAAATTTTTGATCATCTGGGATACTTGCCTCAGTGATTTTTCGCCACAGTCTATAATGGCCGGAACTATCAATCCTTCATCATCTGCGATTGCTACGGCTATGTTTATTTTATCGTTGTACTGAATCCCATCGTCCTGATAGTAAGCGTTGAATTTGGGATATTTCTGTAAAGCTTGAATACACGCTTTCACAATTAAGTCATTTACTGTCAATCTAACGCCATCATCTTTTAGTTGGTCATTAATTTGTTTTCGAAGAGACATAGCAGTGGTCATATTTATTTCTGCTGAAACATAAAAGTGAGGTTTTTCAGTTTTACTTTTAACGGTCACTCTTGCTATTTGTTGACGCATCCTACTTATCGGCTGCTTTTCCCCTGGCATGGATGGAGCAGGTTCTGGTTCTACATTCGTGGTGACTGTCTCTTTGGGTATTGTTGTCTCCAATGAAACAGGGATAGTTGATTGTGAAGAAAGGTCTGGTTCATATTCCTCGAGATCTTTTTTTGTGATTCTGCCTCCTGGTCCTGAACCAGATACATTAGCAAGGCTTATGCTACGTTCCTCGGCTATGCGACGTGCAATAGGGGTAGCTAGTATTCGGCCTCCGGATGGTCCACTAGTGACCTCTGCGGTTTCATGGAATGCCTCCGGCGAATCGGCATCGGCTGGTTCAGAATCTTCCGCTTCTGAATCATTGATGGACGTTGGTTGTTCAATCAGGATATCTGAGACACCGCCCACTTCCTCGCCCGCATTGCCAACTACAGCTATGGTCTGGCCCACAGGTACTGTGGTCCCTTCTGGCGCTACTATCTTAAGAAGAACACCTTCTGAATCAGATTCAAATTCAACGACTGCTTTATCAGTTTCTATTTCTGCAACCGCTTCATTTCGAGTTACTATAGAACCCTCTTCTTTTAACCAGCGCACTACGGTGCCTTCCTCCATGTCGTATCCCATTTGGGGCATTTTTAATTCAGTGGCCATCTCTGACTCATCTCCATTAAAGACCGAAGTTGTATTTAACTGATTCTACTATCCAATCTGAATTTGGGATCATAAGTTGTTCTATGTTTCTAGCGTAGGGCGCTGGCACATCTGGGCCATTTATTCTTATGACAGGACCATCAAGTTCATCAAATGCTGCCTCTTGTATATCGCTAGCGATTGTTCCTGAAAAACCACCTGTTTTCCAAGTTTCTTCAACAATGGCAACCCTATTGGTTTTTTTAACCGATTCAATAACTGTATCCAAGTCTAACGGAGAAAGGCACCTTAAATCTATCACTTCCGAGGAAATATTATCTTCCTCTAGTTTTGCAGCAGCTTCTTCCGCTACACGAACCATCCCTGAATATGCAACCAAGGTCACATCAGTGCCTGGTTTGGCTATCCTCGCCTTTCCAAGAGGTACCTCATAATATTCTTCTGGAACTTCGCCTCTTACCCTGTATAAAAGCGCATGTTCTGCAAAAATCACAGGGTTATTATCCTTTCTACTGGACCTGAACATCCCTAAGGCGTCGTAGGGTGTAGCAGGCACAACAACCCGGAGTCCAGGTACCGAAGCATACCAATTTTCGAAACTTTGTGAGTGGGTTGCTGCCAGTTGACCTCCGCCTCCAGTAACCGTTCGTATAATGAGTGGTACTTGCAATTGGCCGTTAGACATATAACTTAGTTTGGCCGCATGGTTTATTATTTGATCCATTGCTACTAGGGTAAAATTTATCGTCATTACCTCAACTATTGGCCGCATGCCTATTATTGCTGAACCAATTCCGGCGCCGACAAATACTGATTCGGATATGGGTGTATCTCTAACTCTCTCTTCCCCATATTTTTCCAAAAACCCCCGGGTGACCGCGTAAGCTCCCCCATATGCACCTATGTCTTCACCCATAAGGAACGATCTGTCGTCCTCATCAAGAGCTTCTTTCAAAGCTTTCGACATAGCATCTCTCAATAGCATCTCTGCCATTTTTAATTTTCCTCCGGTTCCGCGTAAATATGGGTATAGAGGTCTTCAGCGGTAGGCTCTGGGCTTTGTTCGGCAAATTCCCTCGCCTCTTGCACCAGGAGATCTATTTGCTCTGCTACAAGTGCGATATCGTCGTCGTCTACTTTGCCCGCCTTTAGGCAATCCTCTCTGAATTTGTCGATGGGATCACGGGTTCTATTTTCCTGAACTTCTTCATTATCCCTGTAATTTGATGGATCTGCCATGGAATGTCCATGGAATCGATAGGCCATAGATTCGATGAACACTGGGCCTTGCCCTTCACGGACTTTTGCGACGCCTTCTATGACTGTTTCTCTCACCGCCATCACATCCATTCCGTCTATTTGGACTGCTGGGATCATATACGGTTCAGCGGCCCCATATATACTGGAACCACCGGCTCGGGAACGATTAACATCTGTACCCATGCCATAAAGATTGTTTTCCAGCATAAACACCACTGGAAGTTTCCATAATGAGGCCATGTTCATGGCTTCATGAAATTCACCCTCATTTACAGCTCCATCTCCAAAAAAGCACATCACCACACTGTCTAATTTTTTTAACTTCAGTCCAAGTGCTATACCGATTGCTAATGGAAGTTGGCCTCCGACGATTGCATGACCACCCATAAAATGTTTTTCAATATCAAACAAGTGCATAGAACCTCCCTTGCCACCACTGCACCCGGTCGATTTACCACATAACTCGGCCATGGCGGCTTTAGGATCAATGCCCCTAGCTAACGCGTGGCCGTGGTCCCTGTAATGACCTATAATGTAGTCATCATCCCGCAGGGTTGGTATAGATCCTACCGCTATCGCCTCCTCACCAATATATGTATGTAAAAATCCTCTTACGAGACCCCTTCTATACAAACGCTCGGCTTCCTCTTCAAAACGTCTTATTAAAAGCATCTGGCTGAAAATACCCAGTGCTTCCTGTTTTTCAATGTTCTCTATATTTGATGTAGTGGCCACTTTCAGTTCTTCTTTATATGTGGATCGCTTCGCCGGTTGAGTCTAAAGCTGCTTCCTTCAAAGTCTCAGATATTGTTGGATGGGGGTGAACTAACCATCCAAGCTCTGTGGTTGTCCCCTCCAATAGTTTTGTCATAGATAATTCCGCAAGGAGTTCTGTCACTTCCGGACCTATCATATGAGCGCCGAGTATCTCTCCGATTTCCGGGTCTATGACTAATTTAACAATCCCTTCTGTGTGGCCGAGAGCAATCGCTTTGCCACTAGCAGAAAAAGGGAATCTTCCTATTTGGGTTTCGATACCATGGTCTTTGGCCTGTGCTTCGGTCATCCCAAAACTGGCGACTTGAGGTTCACAATATATAGCTCTCGGCATTAATTGATAGTCAAGTGGTGCAGGATTTAATCCTGCTATATATTCAACAGCGGTCACAGCTTGAGCAGAGGCCACGTGTGCCAAAAGCATCTTCCCAGTCACATCTCCAATGGCGTACACACCTGAGACGTTTGTTTCCATATTTTCACCAATTGAGATGAAACCTTTATTGGTTGTTATTCCTGCCTTCTCTAAACCTATTCCGTCTGTGTTGGCCTGTACCCCCACCGCAACTAGTACTTTGTCAGAAGTGATTAAATGCTCTTCTTCGTTTTCTACCAATGTGACCAAAGCTGTCCCGTTTGAAGCCTGTATAGATTTCACAGCTACACCAACTTTTATGTCTATTTCTCTTTCTGCGAAGGACTTTTTTAGTGAATCACTTATCTCGGAGTCTTCGTTAGGGATAATTCTATCCATCATTTCCACTATGGTTACTTTCGCACCATAGCTTCTGTAAATGTGCGCGAACTCCACCCCCGTGGCACCCCCACCTATTATCGTAATATCATCAGGAATTTCTGACATGCTTAACGCGTCGCGGCTATTGATTACTACGTGATGGTCAATAGGCATAGAATCAATATCCCTTTGCCTGGCCCCAGTTGCAATTATTATATTTTCGGAGGTAAATTTTCGATTATCCTCCATGGTTTCTATTTCATGGGGGCCGATTAACTTTCCGGTTCCTTCAATGAGTTGAACCTGGTTTTTATTCAACAGATATCGAACCCCGGAAGTCAACTTATCGACCACTTCTCTGCTACGTGAGATAGCCTTGGAAAAATCGTATGTCAAATTTTCGAATGTAATTCCGAATTCTTCAGCGTTGTTAACCAAGTTAAGAACTTCGGCGTTTCTGAGGAGCGACTTGCTTGGTATACATCCCCAATTAAGACAAACTCCACCAACGGAATCTTTTTCTATAATTGCTGTTTTCAAGCCAAGCTGGGCCGCTCTTATAGCAGCAACATATCCCCCGGGGCCTGCGCCTAAAACAACTACGTCAAAATCAGCCAATAGATCACCTCTCAGAGCATTCCGGTTGCCTAATTATAGTCATGAAATGCCTAAAAATGCTGACCTAAGTAATTGAACGGTTATTGTACACCATTAGCTGACTGGTGGGTGACTGGTAGGCGTAATGCTGATGGTTCTCCGCCCAGACATAGGAAAATGGGTTTGGGCGGTGTCGAAAGGAATTACTTTCAATTAAATTCCTTGACACTGATAATTCTCGGCCATAGGATGTATTCTCGGCTTGGTATGGGCCGAGGTAGCTCAGTCGGTAGAGCACAGCACTGAAAATGCTGGTGTCGCCAGTTCGATTCTGGCCCTCGGCACGCCTTAAGGCCTAGGTTTGTATTGATTCTGCGTTGACTAGCGGAAGTGGCTCAGTGGTAGAGCATCTCCTTGCCAAGGAGAAGGTCGCGGGTTCGAATCCCGTCTTCCGCTCCAAATTTAACTCTCAGCACTTTTCGAATTTAACTAGTGTGTAATCCTCAGTTATGTCGTCAAAAACCACCGAAACTGGCATGTCCACGTACACTTCATTCGGTTCGCATCCTGATATACCGGAAGGGATTTTAGGACCTTCATCCAGCTGAACTATGGCATAAATATGACCGTTCGCTGATTGAAAGGATGGATGAACCGCCTGCCTGACATGGGTGTAAGTGTACACGTGCCCCTTACCAGACATTTTCTTCCAATCGAGATCCTTGGAAAAGCAATTTGGACAAACTTCCCGAGGGTAGAAAAAAAGGTTTGAACATGAATTGCAGTATGGGATAATTAATTCTCCNCGCTTAGCAGCTTCCCAAAAGGGCTTAGTCAAGTCCNCGTTGGATGGTATAGGTATTGGCTTATCGTATGCTGAAGTCATCTTAAAACCTCGATTTTGNTTTTATTGGCTTAGAGAGTGTTCTCGGACCCGAGAACNAGCGAGCACATTTCGCTCGCTGTGCCTCCTCAACCATTCACCAGACATAAGTCGCTTTTTTCCACTTGNCTTGACCCCGCCTTGCCCATTACTTGTCGCGCACCTTCTATCACATGCCTGAATCCACCAGCCAATCCCGGNTGACCNCCAGAAAGTTGACCACCGTCNGTNTTTATAGGGAATGCGCCTTTATATGTTGTATCAGTTTCCTCGTAAAAGGGGCCTATTTCTCCCTTCTTTACAAGACCAGCATCTTCAATGCACATAGCGGCTAATATGGTGTAGCAGTCATAGAATTCTGCGAATTCTATGTCGCTTGGGGTGTAGCCAGCCATTTCCAAGGCTCTCCTTACGGAGTCAACTGCTGGGGTTTCTGTAAAATTATCNCGNTGCCATATATTGGCTTCACCTTGNTTTAATCCTACGCCAAGTACATACGCAGGTTTGTTTTTCATATTTTTGGCTCGTTCAGGAGTAGTAATTATCAGTGCTGCAGCGCCGTCACAGGGCATGACAGACTCCAACAACTTTAGTGGCTCATTGATATATCTTGAATTTAAAACATCTTCGGTGCTTATGGGTTGTCCATTGAAAACAGCATTTTCATTCTCTAAGGCATTGAATCTTTGGTCTGCTGCCATTTTGGCTAATTGCTCTTCTGTGGTGCCATACTCATGGATGTGCCTTCGGTACATTAGACCGTAACCAGTATTAGCTCCAGGAGCCATGCCATGAGGTTCTTCCCACTCAGACCTCACGCTGGGGCCAGAAGCTCCACGGCCAGCCGGCCGCCCTGCCCTCTCAGCATCCTGCCGAGAATTGCCCATCACCACCAAAACGGTGTTACAAATTCCGCTACTGACTGCAGAGGTGGCTACCATTGTAGCTGTTGCCCCGCTGGCTCCCTGCATTGAGACTCCGGTTGCAAAATTAGGTTTAATGTCCATATATTCTGCTATTGCGGGTGGGAGTGCCACACCGTCTGTCACGAGGCCGTCTATATCATTTTTGGTGATGCCTGCATCTGCTATTGCCAAACCAGCAGCCTCAGCACATAGTCCGTACATACTTCGCCCCTCATAAATACGGCGAGTCGGCACTTCCCCAATGCCAACTATGGCTCCTCTTCCTCTCAGGCTCATGTATCTTCCTCCTAAATTTCAATCGTCGGTTAAATCTGAAATAAAAGTATAATTCCCCAGGCTGCAAATCCTATGCCTGTGATTCGAGACACCCAATCTCCTTTGGGGGCTACTTTCTCAACAAGGACTAAAGTAGTCAGTATCGCAATCCACACCAGGTTCATTACACCTAGCACGAATAATAGTGCCATTAACAACCAACAGCAACCTAAACAGTAGACTCCATGGCCGAGACCCATTCTAAATGCTCCATAAGAACCGTTTTTCCATTCGGTCATTAAGAATCCCATTGGAGTTCTGCAATTGTTCAGGCAAGCTTTTTTTATCGGGGACCATTGAAAAATGCCTGCTGAAACTAACAAGACACCTCCGAATAAATTGCTTGTTGATTCACCCATCATTCCGGATAGGAGTGTATTGGAATGGAGGATCCAGTTGGTAACTGTAGCTCCGATGGAAAAACCTAACCAGATCAAAACGTATCCCGAAAGGAAAACGGCAGTCGACACATATGGCTGGTTTTGTTCCTTCTTTTGTTGATTCACTGTTGAGAACATCAGAATCATAGGGGACGCGGTTGGTACCATCATGCCGATCATCATTACAAACCACATGACAAACATTGATATCCAATCTGTAAATCCCCAAGGCGCCATAATCGGCATAGCACGCGACAATCCAGTCTTACTATTCAGGCCCGACATGTCATCCATATCACCGGATAAATCAAATAGATATATCCACGACACACAGGTTATTATTATGATTGCGACAACAATTATTACCCTGTCACGATTGTATGCCGACAGGGAGCCGTCATTCGGCCCCAGTCCCATCATAGCCTGCTAGCCTTTTTATCTAGTTTTCGTAACTGAATGCGGAAAAGAACCCGTTATTACCTGCGTTATCCCAAGTTAAACCATGGTCGCTGAATTTACTCACACTAGATTGGGCTATGTGTAGAGGGACCCCAGGAACTACACCTAAAGGATTACCTGCTATTGTCACATCTTCTCCCTCAACTCCTGGAATGGCTTCTATCTCAATTTCCGCGATGCTGCCTATGGTGACTCCACGTTTTTTCCCATCTGATCGGTAATCTATGGAAGCTGTTGCTACCCCTAGAATCTCTCCGATAAATCCAGAAAGTACTTCAAAATGTCCTCCACCTTGACCACTGAATATCTGACCGAGTGCTTCTTGTTGGGCACTGTCTGCATTTTCATCAAGATATACCGCCGCTTTCCAATTACCGGATGTCATGATTTCGGGAGAGTGAACTGCTAAGGCAACGGAAAGTCCACTTAGATTGGTTCCTCCGAAGTCTCCTGATTCTATATTCCATGCTATGACTACATTACACGCCCCATCATCTGTGGAAGGTGGCTGCAAAAATACACATGGGCAAGCAATATCACAGTCGCAAGACTCAAAGTAGGTCCCGTTAATTTTCCACTTCGTAGTTGTTGCCATAAAATACTCCCTTGTTATCTTTGATAATATCTAAATCAGCGGTATCTTACCTTAGTGGGACTGTTAGTTAAGTTGCGGGTACTTTTTTTAATTTGATTAATGGGTTAGGCGGAGGTAATCGCCGCGATCGCGACTAAATTTGGACCTGCGTGTGTTCCTATTACTGGCCCTACTCTGGTTATGTATGGTTTTTTCCCTTCCGGCAGTATATCTTGCACCGTGGCCGCCAAGGTTTCTGCATCAGTGCCGTCAGTACTGTAAACAATAGCTATATCATCTAAATCTCCAAGATCCCTAACAGCCTCCTCCAATTTCAGCATTCCCATATTTCTAGAGCGAGCCTTTGCGAATTGACCAATTTCCCCGTCCTCAACACGCAGAATTGGACGGATTTTCAGNANNCCCCCTATCAATGATCTCGCTTTTCCGATTCTCCCACCTTTTTCTAGGTATTCCAGNGTGTCAAACAAAGCAAAAAAATTNCTTCTCTGGGCTATTGACTCAGCGATGGCAATGCACTCCTCTGCGGATTGTCCTTCTTGAGCGGCCTTAGCGGCACCGAGAGCCGACAATCCGACTGTCATTGATACCTGTTGTGTATCNACAATTTTGACATCGATCCTATCTGATAACGTGGNTGCGGCTTGCTGGGCAGAGTTGATGGTNCCACTAAGTTTTGAAGATACATGAATTGAGATAATTNCATCTCCAGGTTGGTTAACCTTTTCATANACATCTACAAATTCACCCAGCGATGGCTGTGAGGTAGAAGGAAANACTGTTCCGTTTATCAGCTTGTCAAAAAACTGATCCGTGTTCAGGTCAATTCCATCTTTGTAAATAGTCTGGCCGAAATGTACGTTTAAAGGGACTATCGTTATACCNAATTCCTGTGCAAGGGCTGGATCTAAATCTGATGTGCTGTCTGTGACTATCTTAACCGCCATATTTAATCTCCCACTCAAATAATCAATATTCTACGCTTTTTTATGAGCCTTACGTTGCTAGACATAGAGTTATTTCCCTTTTGCCTTATCAACATGGGTAAGTGTCTGTATAATCGGGCGAAATATTTTGTTGCATTCAGTTAAATTGGAGATACCTCTATGGACTTCGAAGAATTTCTCCAACACTTTAGATCTGATGATCTTTCATATGCTCTTAAATCACTTGAGTTGCCAACAACGGGAAACAAACCGGACAGAGTTTCTCGACTAGCGGATTTGGAAAAGACAGGGGCTGAGGTAAAAAACATACTAAGGGCCTTTCGGGTGGATGATGTTAAGAGGGCGGCCAAATCTGTCGGCCTTCTTTAATTTAACCGAATTTTCACGCATCATTGTCTGATCCTCACTGAGTATTTTATATATTTCACAATTATCCAGGTATGATTTACAGACTTTATATTTATTAATAAAGCAATAAAAAGATAAATAAGAGCAATAAACCATGCTTGAAATAGAATAAAAGCATCAATTCTGATAATATGGGAATGAATTATGGGAAGGACTTTTACCAACACTGCACAAATCTCCAAGGGATTTGAAATGTACGCCAAAGGGTATCGGCGTTCCAGTATTCTTGATTCTTTCAGTGACGAACCTAGACCAAGCTTGCGTACCTTGGGAAATTGGATCGCCAGATATAAAAATGTTTCAGAAGATATCCTTGCATTGGAACACGAATTCGAATGGGTTCATATGGATATGTTCTCCATACCATGGAAACATGCACAATTGATCAACAGACTATCTTGTCTCGAACTTCAGAAGCCGTCATTGAGACGGGTAAGGTGGTGGTTTCGTATAAAGGAAATTAATCCTCACTACTCTGATGGAGTTGTTGCGTATATTGCTAACAAATGTGTTGTTAATGAACATATGGATTTAATGGAAATACCAGGCTCCGATTGGTCCCACCTGTTGGAATCGACATTGATAGAGGATGAAGAGCACCTTGAATTGCTACCGGGTACGTTTGCAATTTGTTTTTTTGAACTTGGTACGATTTTACCGAGCTGGGTTCAAAATGGAGTTTTTCTTTCAATTACCAGGACAGAGTCAAATATTTCGGTAGTCTGCTCAGACAAGTTGATTCCAGATGAAGAAAATATTAGCCGCGGGTGGAATTGTCTCAAATACGAAGGTGATCAGGCATTATGGAGATCTTTGGTATCAAGAATCGC
>PAON01000024.1:0-46728 GCA_002708495.1 Dehalococcoidia bacterium
ATTGAGTATGGCGAGTACGGTTTGAAGGATTACTATTACCTAGATGCAGTAGTAAGAAGCTATCTTCAGACGAAAGGGGAACTCGACCAATTGAACTACAACCTCGAAGACTAGGCACGATAAGTTAATCCAACTCACCCCTGTAGGCTTTGTACGCCATTTCCACTACTTGAGGAATTCTGTCTTGGTTGGCAAAAACTGAGAATTTTCCAACATTTACATCGTTGGCTGCCTGCTCCTCACTTTTTCCACCATCAAAGGCTGCCCTTATTTCGTTATTCAACAGTTTCAATAGGTCTTTGGCTTCTCCAAATTCCTCTTTTCCTCCGACTGGGCCGTGTCCTGGAACGAAAGTGTCAGCCTCAACAGCTTCCACCTTGCTCAATACATCCACCCATTTAGAAATATGGCCGTCGGGGAAGGCAGGGATAGTTTTGTTTACAGCTAGGTCCCCTACAAACAAAACTTTTTCGTTAGGTAAATATAATAAGATATCACTGTCAGAATGTGCTCGTCCGTGGTAGGACATCCTTATTTCTCGATCCCCTAACCAGATAGACATTTGATCTTTGAATGTGACATCAGGGAGTGTTTTGTTAATCCGTTCCAACTCTGGTCTTAGTGTTTCCCTTGCCCAATATCTAGATAAATTAGCATCCCATTTGGTATCAAGCTCGATTCTGCAATTTTCATGTCCTAGGATTGGAGCGGGTAGGAAATATTGGTTACCATAGACGTGGTCGCCATGAAAATGTGTGTTTACAACAAACTTGATTGGTTTAGAAGTAACATCTTTCACGACAGTTAAAAGTTTAGACGCCAGTGTCGGTGTCATTAAGGTGTCTATGAGTATTACGCCGTCATCGCCGACGATGAATCCAGCATTAGTTGCACAGTTTTCGTTTATCCATGCGTACACCCCGTCTGCTACCTCTATTACACCTGATTTGTAGTCCATTCCATCTCCCTAAATTATGGTTCCTTGATCTTGGAAATTTGCTATATCTTCCCATGTATATCCCAGTATTCCCGTTAATATTTCTTCAGTATGTTGTCCTAACTCGGGGGCAGGTAATTTTGTCTCTATTGGAGTCTCGCTATATTGAAACGGAGTTTGAAGATATTTTACTGGACCTAGGACTGGATGTTCAAAATCTATTATGTAATTGTTTTGTACAACTTGAGGGTCCTCTGGAAGATCCCATATTGATTGCACTTTTTCCCATATGATCCCTTCGGTTGAATCCATTCTTTCAATCCAGTATTTCCTTGGTTGGGTTATGAACACATCATCTAGTTTCCCAATTAATTCCACCCTATTTTCAGTTCTAACTCCCATATTGGTGTATCGTTCATCTTCGTTCAAATCCGGTCTTTCAATTGCTTCACAAAATGATGGCCAGTATCTATCACTTTGGTTCATTGCAAATGCGATCCAGTGGTCATCAGAACATTTGTAGCAGTTCCAAAGGGGATTTCTAGCACTCTTTCGTTCTTGGCCTCCTGGCTCGTTTCCTGTTAGCAACGCCATCCCATAACGGTTGCCTCCCAACCACATCATGCTTCCGAGATGAGAAACATCAACTTTTTGCCCTTTACCTGTCTCTTTTTGATTAACTAACGCACCTAGAATCCCATTACATAACATGATCCCAGAAATTTGGTCAGCAATACTTTGTAAATTATATGGGTTACCATCATTTGGACCGGCCCACCACAAGGAACCCGATCTAGCTTCACCGGTATAAGCGAATGCTGGCTTGTCTGAGTCAGGCCCGTTTGGACCATATCCGGTGGCTGCACCATAAATTAATTTAGGGTTGATTTTAATTAGATCGTCGTAACCTAATCCTAATCTTTCAGCTACCCCTTTCCTGAAATTTTGAACAAATATGTCTGATTCCTCTACTAGTTTCCGCATAATTTCTTGACCGGAGGAACTCTTTAAATCTAGGGAAAGACTTTTCTTTTGGCGGTTGAGGGATTCAAAATATGCATTCAAGCCTCCAGGGAGCGAGGACGAGGACCCGCTGACTGTATGAAATTGGCGTGCATGGTCACCGTCAAGAGATTCGACTTTAATGACCTCTGCACCTAGGTCTGCCAACATCATGGAGCATACTGGCCCGAACTGCCACATNGTCCAGTCTATTACACGGGTTCCTGATAAAGGGCCGTGAGGTTTGTTTGAATTTGCCATATCCATTTGTACCTATGCCTATTCAGGATTTGGAATACTTAAGCANTAGCCTGCCTGACGGAGTCTATTGNGTCTGTGTTTCGCAGTCAAATTGGGTTTTCAACTGGAGCAGAAAAAATTAGTATTTTCTATTAAAATGTTTCATATANTTGGAGTAGTTGGAGGAATTTATGGTTAAAACGGGTTTAACGGTTATTGGGGAAAATATTCATACAACCCGTGTTTTGCGCACCAAGGGCAAAAGGGTTATCAGAAAAGAAAATGGAGATGAATTTGTCGTTTATAAAAACATGAATGACATCACTTCTTTGATGCCGATACCTGATTTTTTCAAAGACACCCAAGTTTACAAGCAAGGAAGNGTGAAGCATTTCATGATAGCCGTAACTCTTGGTATGTCTGGTTCACATGAAGATAGAATCCATGGTGAGAACTACATCTCAGCAGAAATCAAACGTCAAGAAGATAAAGGCAGTAACTTTCTAGACTTAAATGTCGACGAGATCTCTTATAAAATTGATATTCAAAAAAAGGCGATGGCATGGTTAATTGGCCATTATTCGTCCGTCGCAAAATTACCGCCATGCATAGATTCCTCTAGTGTTGAAATAATTCAACACGGCCTAGAATGTTATCGGAGCGTTGGGTCACCGCAAGGTCCTCCGATGATAAATTCAGCTTCATTGGAAAGGATTTCAGTGTTGGATCTTGTTACTGAAAATAATGCGGCAGCGATTGTAACTGCGAGCGGGATCGATTCTATGCCTAGTGAAATTTCTGACCGTATGTCTAATGTATCCCAGATGATAAAACAATGTTTGGATAGAAAAATCCCACTATCGCAAATTTACGTTGATGCTCTGGTATTTCCTATATCCGTAGATCAGAACTTCGGAAATCATTATCTCAAAGCAGTTGTTCAAATCCGCAAACGATTTGGCGAAGAAATTCATATAACCGGAGGATTAAGTAACGTCTCTTTTGGGCTTCCATTGAGGAAATTAATCAATGANACATTCATAAGACTTTCAATTGAGTCGGGGGTAGATTCAGCTATATTGAATCCTGTTGAAAGTGATGTGGCAAGAATTTTTGCCTTAGATATGGAATCTGAACGGGTACAAGCCACAATAAATATGCTTTTAGGCAAAGATGAATACTGCACAAATTTTCTTAGCAAATATAGGGCGGGTAAACTCACCAAGATCTAGTGCTGGTTCAAGTCGTTTTTGTGTACATGCATAAAAATATATATATGGCTTTTGACATGCGCAAACTGCTTGGTATACTCATGCCAATANAAAACTCACATTTCAATAAGACATACTGAGATCGGCGGAGGTAGAAATATGACGACAGTTCGTTCTAGGCAAGAGGCATCGTTAATGGCTCACCTTCTGAGAAGGGCTGGGTTTGGAGCAACACCATACGAGATGGATAAAGCTCTTGGAATGGGTTACGGAGCTGTCATTGATGACTTATTGAATCCAGATCATCCAGACGTAATTCCTGATGACCTAATTAGAAGATATCATGTTGATCAGTCTGACCTTAGAANCGGTGGAGGGGCTCATTGGGTCTATAGNCTAGTCATGACAGACACACCTTTGCGGGAAAAAATGTGTCTTTTCTGGCATAGNGTTTTTGCTACCGGGACGACCAAACTCATCCAAAACAGAGTAGTTACAAACCAAATAGATATGTTTCGAGAACGTGGATTGGGCAGCTTCGATGATTTGCTGATCGAACTCTCAAAGGATCCTGCGATGATCATGTGGCTGGATAACCAGGACAATCATGGATCGAATATCAATGAAAATTATGGTAGAGAAATTCTAGAATTATTTTCCATGGGAGTTGGCAATTATTCTGAAGAAGACATAAAAGAAACATCCAGAGCATTTACAGGCTGGAGGGTTGTTAACCCAGATTACATGTCTATTAGGATGCGAAATAACACCGCTAGGCCGTACGGATATATGTCTTGGCAATTTGAATACGATGAAAATGATCATGATGCCGGTGAGAAGGAAATATTGGACCAAAAAGGCAACTGGAACGGAGAGGATGCGGTAAGAATTATTTGTGAGCAGGAAGCTACTGCTAAATTTGTGGCCCGACATCTCTATCATTACTTCGTTGCTGACGAATTGCCGGTACCACAATGGCCGCATGAAGAACCCCGTGATCCTGAAGCCATAGATATTTTATGCAAGTCTTACTTTGATAATGGACATAACATAGGAGCGATGCTGCGAACTTTATTTGAATCTGATTTTTTCAAAGATGCTGGTTCTAGGTATGCCAGGATAAAAAGTCCATCAGAGATGGTTATAGGTACAATGCGACTGGCCGGGCCAATTGACCTACCTTCTGAGGAAACCTATATGGCCGATGCCGCTTGCGCAAATATGGGTCAAGCTTTAATGCGACCTCCTAGTGTGGAAGGATGGCAGGGAGGTACGGAATGGATTAACACTGGTGCGTATGTGGAAAGGGTTAATTTCGCAGGCAGGATATTGAACAATCCCAACAAACAAGGAGTTCGCGACATAATCGATCGGATAAAAGCCCTTTCTGATGGGGCTCAGATTTCTTCCGATGAATTAGTTGACAATTGTTTAGAAGTTTTGGGACCTTTGGAAGTATTNGATACCACTCGATCAGGNTTAAAAGACTATGCGGCTAAGTTTGGAAATTTAACTTGGTCAAATGACATATCCNGTGATGAATTTGATCGTGCAGCGGTGGCTATNNTACANCTCGTNGTATCGAGCCAAGAATATCAGACAGTCTAAATCAATNGGAGGCAAAACNTGACTACNACCGCTTTTGAATTGAAATATGTGACNAATGTAGGNTTCTGTGCCGACTTTGGAGGTAGAGGNTTTCANCTNCCNTCTTCAATGGCTATAAGAGNTGATGGTGTNATCTTNGTGGTTAGCCGAGGTAAATCTTCCACAAAAGGCTCTAACGGTATACAAATGGTTACCAAAGATCATGACTTTTTAGGACAGATTGGTACTTATGGGGCTGGCTTGGGAGGCATGATGTGGCCNACTTCGGTAGCTNTGGATAGCGACGAAAATTTATATTTGTCTGATGANTATTTCAATAAAGTGACTAAATTTGATCGGGAAGGAAANCCNATCNCAGAGTGGGGAANAAAAGGCTCTGGNGAAGGGGAGTTTAATCAGCCNAGTGGNTTGCTTNTACGTGGAGAAGTGATGTACGTAGTTGATTCTAGAAATAATAGGNTTCANATGTATACCCTTGNTGGCGANTTCATAGGTCAGTGGGGTAGTGGTGGTGAAGGNNATGGTGAATTTAATTTACCTTGGGGTATATGTGACGATNCCGAAGGAAATATATACATAGCAGATTGGAGAAATGACCGGGTNCAAAAATTTGACCNACAAGGTAACCATATTTCGACGATAGCCGGAGGGGTTGACTCGGTTTTGGATCGTCCTGCTGATGTTGCCGTAGATTCATCTGGTNCTTTGTTTGTTGCTGATTGGGGTAGCCAGCGCCTTGTAGTTTTAGATCAAATGGGCAATGTATTGGAAACTAAAAGAGGNGAGGCAGATCTTAACCCTTGGTCGATTGAATATTTGGCATCCCANGATGATGAGAGAANTGCTAGAGAATCATATGTCCCGGTATATGAACCTGATACAGGGGATCCTTCTGAAATATCCGCTAGAATGGAGCCATATTTATGGGATCCAGTTTCGGTGGAATTAGATGAAGAAGGTCGGGTGTATGTATTGGAGACCGGCAGACATAGGTTCCAAATATTTGAAAGAGTTTAAATAATACTGAATTCGATGTTCGTGACGGTGTTATTACTATCTTGGTATAAGAGGAATAACGGAGGAGCTTTTGACTACTATTAAGAGCAAGGCGGATCTAAGGTTGGTAGCCCACTTATTAAGAAGGGCGGGATTTGGAGCTACTCCCGAGGAAATGGACAGATTTAGTGGGATGGATTATGACGAAATAGTTGACCATCTCCTCAAATTCGATGTACCTGACTACATTCCTCAAGATTTCATTTCACGGTTTCATAAAGATCAATCTGATTTGAGATTGGCAGAGGGAGCAAGAGCTCATTGGATTTACCGCATGGTAATGACTGATACACCTCTGAGAGAAAAGATGTGTTTGTTCTGGCACCGGATTTTTGCTACTGCCGGTACAAAACTCATACAGAACCGAGTAGTTGTGAACCAGATCAATATGTTCCGAGAAAAAGGCGTCGGAAGGTTTGATGATCTTTTATTGGCCCTCTCTAGAGACCCGGCTATGATCATGTGGTTGGATAATCAGGACAATCACGGGACAAGCATTAACGAGAATTATGGAAGGGAAATTCTCGAGCTTTTTTCAATGGGTGTAGGTAACTACAATGAAGACGACATTAAGGAAACTGCTAGAGCTTTCACTGGCTGGAGTGTGGTAAATCCTGAATATATGTCAATTAAGATGAGGAACAATACTGTAAGGCCTTATGGATATATTTCATGGCAGTATCAGTATGATTCTGAGGATCACGACGACGGCGAAAAAACAATTTTGGGTGAGACAGGGAATTGGAATGGAGAGGACGCCGTTAGAATTATATGTGAAAACAAAGCTACAGCCGAGTATATTGCACGCCATTTATATCATTTTTATGTAGCCGATGAGGTTCCTGTTCCCCAATGGTCCCATGAATCACCCAGAGACCCGAAGGCCATTCAATTGATGGTAGATTCTTATTTCCAAAATGGACACAGCATCAAGGCGATGCTAGAAACTATGTTCAAATCTGAGTTTTTCAAAAGTCAATCTGTCAGGTATGCCAGGATAAAAAGTCCTGCAGAGATGGTGGTAGGTACTATGAGGCTCGCAGGCCCTATTCAACTTCCTTCAGATGAAACTTATTACGCACAGGCGGTATGTTCCAATATGGGACAAGCTCTGTTAGGTCCCCCTAGTGTTGAAGGCTGGCAAGGGGGTAACGAGTGGATAAATACCGGTACATACGTTGAAAGGATAAACTTTGCATCCAAAATACTGAATAACCCGGATAAATTGGGGGTTAGAAACATAATTGACCGTATAAAAGTTAATGTGGGCACAATTACTATTACTCCAGACGAGTTGGTATCTGCTTGTCTTGAGGTTCTTGGGCCTGTAGATGTCTCTGTTTTGACTGAAGAGAGGTTAAAGGAATTCGCCGCTAAGTATGAGGGATTGGGTTGGCAAGATGAAATATCGTCTGAGAAATTCGATAAGGCGGCCTTATCTGTGATTCAGCTTATTGTTTGTACCCAAGAATATCAAACTGCATAGTTTTATTTAGGAGGGGTAAGGTAGTAAATGGTAGCTACAACATTTGGCCTTAAATATAGTTCTAATATAGGGTTTGCTACTGATCAGGGAGGTCGAGGGTTTCAGTTGCCTGCTCATATCGCAATGAGAGAGGACAAAAGGATTTTCGTCGCTAGTAGAGGAAGGGGCCCTACGGTTGGGGTGCAGATGGTGTCTAGGGAATTTGAATTTTTTGGAAAGATTGGTTCCCAAGGTAAAGCTGATGGTCAGATGCTGGAACCAAGTGCCATCGCCTTTGACTCTGATCAAAATATGTATGTGTCGGATGAAAAACTCGATCGGATTACCCGATTTGATCCAGTAGGAGAAATTATAGATTCATGGGGCGTCTCAGGAGAACGACCAGGTGAACTTAGTCGTCCCACTGGTTTGCTAATTCATGATGACGTAGTTTATGTGACTGATGCAATGAATCATAGAATTCAGCGTTATCACACTGATGGAAGATATATAGATCAGCTTAACTCAGGAAAAACCCCCGAATCTCAATTAAATTACCCTTGGGGTCTTACAAATGGCATCAGAGATGACATTTACGTGGCCGACTGGGGAAATGATAGAGTCGTCAGGTTTGGGATTGATGGAGAAATAATATCTACTATATCAAAGGGAATAGGTGCTGAAATACCACTTAATAGGCCCGCGGATGTTGCTGTCGATTCCGAAGGGAATCTTTATGTTGCTGATTGGGGTAACCAGGTTTTCCAAGTTTTTGACGAGAACAACAAGTTTTTATATATGAATAGGGGTGAGGCAGATCTCAACCAATGGGCCCTTGAGTATTTCGAGTCTCAGCAGGACGAGAAGCGAGCGAGGTCTAGCTATGTCCCAGTTTTTAAGACAGATACGGAAGATGTCAGGGAAATATCTGCAAGGATTGAACCATATTTTTGGGACCCGTGCTCGATAATGGTCGATGAAGATGGGAGAGTCTATGTATTGGAAACCTGTAGGCATAGATTTCAAATTTTTGAAAGAATTTAATAGAATCATTACCATATTAGGAAATAGGAGAATACTATGGGCGATAAAAAAATAGTGGTGGTTCAGTTATCTGGAGGCAACGATTACCTCAACTGTGTGATTCCTTATGACAATCCTCATTATGTAGATAATCGACCGAACGTACGCATCACGGAAGATAGGGTGATACCTATTGGAGACGGATTAGGGTTCAATCCAGTGATGAGTCCTATAAAAGATTTATATGATCAGGGCAAAGTAGCTGTCATCCACGGAGTTGGATACCCGGAGCCTAATCGATCCCACTTCAGATCAATGGATATATGGCACACCGCGGAACCCACCAAAGTTGGTAATGAAGGATGGTTGGGGAACGCTATAAATCAAATGTACCCAAAACATGACAATGTTGTGGCTGCTGTTAACTTTGGAGCAGGACTTCCCCGGGCCCTTGTATCGCAAGGTGCTCCCGTAGCATCGGTAACGGATTTGAATACTTATGGCCTTATGAACCATGTCAGTGAGATCGACCAACGAAATGAAGCCCTTCAAGCCTTTAAAGACATGTACTCGCAAGCAATAGGGAGTGGTCCTGTTATGGATTACCTAAGCCAGACGGGCCTCGATGCTTTGAAAGGAGCCGAGATAATAGGTGGGGTGACCGAGAAGTACTCTTCAGATGTTGAATACGCTGAAAACTCGTTCTCAAAAGCAATGAAAGGTGCAGCTCAGGTTTTACAGGCTGATATTGGCACCAGGATTTGTTATACGCAACATGGTAGTTTTGACGCCCACACGAATGGGATCGCCCTTCAAGAGGGTTTACTGACCGATGTGTCTGGTGGNATATATGATTTCTACGATGATATGAAGAGGGCAAATAAAAGTGACGATGTAATCATGTTTGTATTCACAGAATTCGGTAGAAGAGTTAAAGACAATGGTAATGGTACAGATCACGGGTCGGGTGGTGTTGCATTTGTCATTGGGGATCAGGTAGATGGAGGTCAGTACAGTGAATACCCTTCTTTAGCACCTGACCAGCTTCTGGAAGGCGATTTGAGGTTCAATTTGGACTTCCGGAGTGTATATACAGAGATATTAGAAGACTGGTTGGAAATTGATGCTAAGCCAGTTGTTAAAGGNGAATATGAGAAGGTCGGGTTCCTAAAAAATTAGGAANCCGCGGCACATATAAAAAGCCCACANGNTCANTNANTGANCNTGTGGGCTTTTTATTATATTGCTCNGTCTTCAATCCAGGGGATATCCACTTCTATTCCAAACCCAGGNGCATCAGAAGGTTTTACTCGACCGTTCTTTATAACTGGTGTTCCNGGTAATGCGACCATTTCCTCTAATGGAACTCCAGGAGCTGATACTCCTTCTGANCTTTCGCCCCANGGAATCACAGGCATTGAATATGCTAAATGCTGACCATATGGGTAATTCATTCCTGCGTGACCTATGACTGTTAGGCCATGAGCTTCGGCTATATGGCATATTCGGACACTTGCTGTGATGCCTCCTACCCATTGGACATCCGGTTGCAATATATCTACTAGTCCCCGGCCCGCTGCATCGGCGAATGGGTGAATTGTGTACCAGTGCTCTCCCGTAGCTAAAATTTGACTGGGTATTCTTTGCCTTAATTTGGAATAACTGTCCATATCCTCTGGAAGCATATAGTCCTCCAGCCATTTNATATTGTATGGCTTGAGTGCTTCCGACACACGAACCGCATACTCGATATTAGAAGACATCCAGGAATCGACAGCCAATTCAATATCNGGTCCNATCTGTTCTCTAGTATTTGCGATTATTTCCACATTTTTGTTTAGTCCGGCTAAGCCTTCATCAGGTCCGTGTCTCAGAAATACCTTGACGGCCTTGAAACCTAATTCCAGGAACCAATCCATATAGTCACTGGTTTTGTACCTCAACATAGTGTTTGAGGCATAGCAAAATATATCGTCTTTTACTGGCCCTCCTAGAAGTTCATAAACCGGCGTTTCTAAAAGTTTTCCTTTGAGGTCCCATATAGCATTGTCTAAAGCACTAATTGCGTAACTTACGACGCCTGCGGTTCCATATGGTGAAGATGCTCTACGCATCATGTCCCATATTTTTTCAGTGGCCATTGGATTTTGACCTACTAGGAGCTCAGAAAAATGATCATTTATTATGGANACCACTGGGCCAGAGTGTATTGTTGTTCCCAAGCCCCAGNTGCCGTCTTCGGCTGTTACCACGCATGCGACGCGATTCCAATTTGAANCCGACCTGTATTTCGGATCATATTTGTACCTATCCATAGGGTTTACAAAATAACCACCATTTGGGTCTAATTCTACTCGCGGCTGGGTTTTGGGATTNGGACTTAGATTTACCGCTATTGCTTTAANACTTTTGATTTTCATGTTGACCATTCTCCTAAAGCGGAATTTTTTCTTTTTCCTTGGTTATGACGCTATGGAATGTCGACTTATTTATTTTCCCTTTATAACCTCTAATGAAATTAATTCTTGGATTTCTTGTGCATNCATTCCCAAGANATTTTTCATCACCTCTTCTGTGTGTTCTCCCAATAAGGGAGGGTGATTTGTTGGCTGGGCCGGAGTTCTGCTTAGATGTTGAAGGGCACTTCCTAGNAATTCAATTTTTCCTAGAGTCGGATGATCAATTTGCCATAGTGATTTGCGAGCTTTGGCTTGGGGGTCCTCAAAGACTTCATCCAAGGTGTTTATTGAAGANACTGTTAATCCTGCTTCTTGGAGCGTAGGTATCCAATGAGATTTGGGCTTCTGAATAAATTGGGTATTCAATAGGCTTTCAAGTTCTTTTCGATTTTTCACGCGGTCGGCGTTAGTTAAGAACCTGCTATCTTCCGCTAACTCGGGGGTTCCTACTGTTTCGCACATTCGCTTAAACTGGTCGTCATTATTGGCGGCAGCCATAAAGTCACCATCAGAGGCTGTAAAATCTTGGTAGGGTGCTACTTGAGGATGTGCGTTTCCTATTCGTCCCGGTGCTTCACCACTAGCTAAATAGCTTTGGGCTATATTGGCCATACCCGCGATTCCAACATCAAACAATGAGACGTCAACGTGCTGGCCTTTACCACTTAAAGAACGTTCATGAAGAGCTGATAAAATTCCGATAATAGATGTGAGACCCGTCATAATATCGATCCATGCAGCACCCACTTTAGTAGGGCCTCCTTCAGTCTCACCAGTAACACTCATTACCCCCGTCATTCCCTGCAAGGCTGCATCATATCCTGGTTCCGGAGCTCTTGGACCGGTTTGCCCGAACCCAGTAACTGAAGCATAAATTATTTTAGGGTTTAAGGAAGAAATGGACTCGTAATCTAGGCCAAATCGAGCTAAATTGCCTACTTTAAAATTCTCTACGAAGATATCAGCCTTTTTAGCTAGCTCCTTGATTATTTTTTGGCCCTTTTCATCTCTTAGGTTCACTATAATACTTTTCTTTCCCCTGTTAGCCGAAAGATAGTACGCGCTTTGATCACCCACAAAAGGAGGGCCCCACCCACGGGTGTCGTCACCCCACGGTGATTCCACTTTCCAGACCTCAGCTCCAAGGTCAGCCAGTATCTGGGTTCCAAGCGGTCCCGCAAGGATTCTCGACAAATCTAATACTTTTAAGTCTTTTAAGGCACTCATAGCATCTCCATCATTCTGAAATAATAACGAATGGTAATAGAACGAATGGTAATAGTTTGTTAAATCCTCTACAACTCTAGCTAAAAGTTATATTTAGTTGGCCGTCTGGTACGTTGGGGAAAATATTATTTTCTTGGTTCCCAGGAAAAAAATTTTAGAGAGGCGAGAACACCTACTACTAGCCAGGCGAGTAATATTGCAAAATTTTCCGGGTTGGTAGTGAGGCCAGATGAAAATGGGCTGTAGGTTTCCTGCAATGATAGTGAAAATGGTCTTACAGGGAATACTTGGGCTATTCCATTTAACCAATTTGGCGCACTATCCATTGGGATGAATACATCAGATATGAACATCAGAGGTATAACAGATGCGTTTACCATTGGCGCAGCAGCGTCTGAATTTGGGATTACACTAGTAAAGGCAATTCCCAAACTAGTAAAAGTAGCCGCCCCTAGAATTATCGTCAGTAAAAATGCCACTAATGAATTAGTTGGTAGACCAACATCGAATACTACAAAAGCTATTATCGCAATAATGACAGCTAAGGCGAAGGACACTATTGTGTTATGGGCTATTTTCCCTAGGAGAAATATGATTAATGGCAAAGGGGTACCCTTGTAACGTTTAAGTACTCCTATATCCCTGTTCAGGGTCAATGTCATAGCGATTCCTGTATATGAGGAGCCTATTACTGAAAAGGCAGTTATCATCGGTATATATTTAGTGGCTCTAGATACAATGCCACCATCTATCTCCACTGAATCATTCCCAAAAATTCTAAGCATAAATAGAAAAAGAAGAGGAAAAACAAGAGTAAAAAAAGCGGCTGCTGGGTTTCTTCGGTACGATTTACTTTCATAGACTATTTGTTTTAGGAAAAGAGGCAAATGCTTTCTAAAATTCATTTGAGAATTCCTAAATAAATATCTTCAAGATTTTGTCTGGATACCTCTAGATTACTGAGTTCAATTCCCTGTGATATTGCCCATCCTGTTAATTCTGAAAGAACGGCAGTTGGATTTTCAGTGCTTATTGAAACAACCCCTTCAGACATGACTGCTATTTCCTTTATGTCCTTTGGTAGTTGATGCTGTGACTCATCTGTCTTAAAGGTGATGGATGTTTTATTGTGCGAAATTCTGAGATCGCTTAATGATCCCTGGGTAATCAGTTCACCATGGTTCATAAGAGCAACCGTATCTGCCAGATATTCAGCTTCTTCCATGTAATGAGTTGTGAGTACAACGGTAGTACCATCAGTCTTTAATTTTTTTATCATGTCCCAAAAAGTGCGTCGGGCGGAAGGGTCAAAACCTGTAGTGGGTTCATCGAGGAACAAAAGATCAGGATTACCACAAAGTCCGATTGCTACATCTAGGCGACGTTTTTGCCCACCTGAAAGTTTCTTAACTCGCTTGTCTTTTTCTTCTGTCAGGCCAGTCATTTCTAGCAAGTCGGAGATTTTTCTAGGAGTTTTGTAAAAATTTGTGAATTGTTCCAGAATCTCGTATGCCGTTAAGTATTGTTCTATTCCGGTTTCCTGTAAGACGATCCCTACTCTTGAGCGAAATTCGGTGGAACCGTTGGAAGGATCCATGCCTAACACTTTTACTTCTCCCGACGTTTTAGTTCTGTGTCCTTCCAGTATTTCTACAGTTGTAGTTTTACCTGCCCCATTGGGTCCCAGCAATGCAAACACTTCACCCACATTAACTGTTAAAGAAACTTCGTTTACTGCGAGAGAGTTTCCGTATTTCTTTGTCAGTTTATTGGTTTTGATTGCGATCAATTTAATTTCACTATTGAGTACACAAATTGGATGACTACATTCAATTGTATAATCCATCTTGTGATCGGAGAAGTGTTTAGAATTGGAGTTTGATAATGGCTTATACGGATCTAGAAGTAGAACAGGACGGCGCAGTCCTTAAGATAACAGTTGATCGTCCTGAAGTTTTGAATGCTCAGAGTAGGATAATGCGAGAAGAACTTGATGATGCATTNGATAAAGCAGCAGATGATGAATCAGTTAAGGTGGTGATCATCGCAGGGGCAGGGGCTAATTTCTCTGCAGGTCATGACTTGGGTAGTCCGCAAGAAATGGCTGATCGAGAAAAACGTCCTTATCAGGCCGGTACAGCTGGAGAGTANGAAAGGAGTTGGCAACAGAATGTCGCGAATACATTCAGGTGGAGAGATTTTCCCAAACCAACAATAGCCCANGTTCAAGGNGTATGTATTATGGGAGGAATAATTTTGGCTTCATCTTGTGATCTGATNGTTGCTTCGGAGGATGCCCGCTTTAGTGATAGAACGGTGAGGTGGGGAGGCCCGCACGTCCAATATCTAAGTCTTCCCTACGAAATTGGAGTACGAAAGGCAAAGGAATATCTTTTCACAGGGGATTGGATGACTGCTTCTGAAGCCNAACAAATGGGACTTGTTAATAAAGTTGTGCCTCTTGAGAAACTCGAGGAAGAGACTATGAAACTGGCNCAAAGAATAGCTTTGCAAGATGCCTTTGCTTTGAGATTATCCAAAGCNTCCCTGAATCAAGTACAGGATCAGATGGGCTATCGGAATAGCATTATGTCTGGATTTCANAATCACGCCTTAGGACTGTCATACAGACGTGAGATTTATGATGGNGAAAGAGTCACCTCGATTGATCGCGCCAGAGAGCGTGATAAAAAGTTTGGTGATTGAATCAAATGGCGCCATTTTCTAATTTAAAGGTCTTGGATTTAGCGGCCGATTTTGCCGGTAGTTACTGTAGCAAATTGCTTAGTGATTTTGGTGCTTCCGTCAAAAAGATCATATATGAAGGACGAGAAGATCGTTCTGCTTTATATGGACCGTTTATCAACGAAATACGAGATCCAAAGTCAAGTGCGATGTTCCATTATATGAATTACAACAAACAGGTTATTCCAGTATCTAAAGGGACACATACCATTGAGGAATTGGCACTTTCGGCGGATATATTAATTGAGGATTTTTCAAGTGTGGACTTTAATTTATCTGGNTTNGATTTAGAAAATATACGTAAATCAAACCCNGATATTCTAATTTGCTCTTTGACTCCCTTTGGGAGAGATACCAAATGGNCAGAAAAACCTTGGAGCGATNTAACTATTCAGGCTTTAACAGGTATGTGCAGTGTAAACGGGGATCAGGGTAAAGCTCCTTTAAAGGAACCAGGTACGGAAAGTGAGTTTATAACTGGAGCAAANGCATTCGTAGCTTCTGTAGCTGCCTTAATNAACCGAGATGTTACAGGGATTGGGCAAGANGTGAATGTATCTATTCTGAAATCTGTTTTGCATAGTTATAGTCCATACTTGTTAGCTGCACTTCATACAAGAAACCCTCGGGGACAGCAGTCACAGGGACTCCATTTTGGCCTAATACCCTGCAAAGATGGGTATGTATCCCTCAGTGTGCGTCATGAACCTACATGGGAACATATGTGGCTGTTTTTTGGGAANCCTGAATTCTCAGAAAATCCGAAATTCGATACAGCCACTAAAAGACGNAATAATGAAGATGAGCTTTCGAAAATTCTTTTGCCAATACTTGCACAATACTCTCGTAAGGATCTCCTTCACGGGTTGAGTCCTCTTCGGATATTGGTTGGCATAGCCAATTCAGTATCCGATTTACTAGAAGATGAGCACCTTAAAACAAGGAATGCTTTTGTAAGGTATGAAAGTGAAGGCAAATCGTGGGAAATGCCGGGACCTCCTTTCCAGATGTCTTTAACACCATGGAAATTCGAACCCTTACCTACTTCGGAAGATTTTCAAATTTGGGATGACCCATTGAAAGTCACACATAATACTTCTAAAAGTTTAGATACGGGCAATAAAACAAAAGGACCCCTTTCTGGGATGAGAGGGATTGTATTAACACAGGCTTGGGCTGGAGCCTACAGCACCCAACTGCTCTCAGATCTAGGCATGGAAATTATTCAGGTTGAATCGATTACCCGAATAGATCCTTGGAGAGGAGGAGTTCCTCCAAGGTTGGCAGGCTTGTATCCAGATACCGACCCTGGAGATAATCCTTGGGATAGAAATGCTCTTTACAATGGTGTGAATAGAGGTAAGAAGGCTATAACTCTTGACTTAGCCCATGCAGAAGCAAAAGACGTATTTATGGAACTAGTTTCAATAAGTGATGTTGTAGTAGAAAACTTTTCTGGCAGAGTAATAAGCAATCTGGGACTGAATTACGAATCTCTTAGGTCCGTTAATCCCTCAATTGTCATGGTTAGAATGCCAACTTATGGGACAAGTGGACCTTACTCAAATTACCCTGGCAATGGAGGAACCACAGAGCCTGTATCCGGCATGTCATTTCTCATGGGATACCATGACGGACCTCCTATAAATTCTGGCATCATGCATACCGATGCTTATAGCGGTGTATTAGCATGCGGCGCCACAATAACTGCCTTGAGGGAAAGGTTAATATCTGGAGTGGGTCAAGAAGTGGATATTTCCCAACAAGAGGTGAGTATGACATTATTGGCCGAATATATTATGGAGGGGTCAATATCAGGGGAATCTCCTGGAAGACAGGGTAATTCCAACAGGGACTACGCTCCTCAAGGATGTTATCTTTCAAAGGATTCTTATTGGATAGCCATTTCTGTGAAAACAGACCGTCAATGGAAATCTTTTTGTGATTCGCTAATGCTGGATGATTTGATCACCAATGAAGATTATTCCACCAAAGATTTTAGGAAAATGAATTCGGTTCGGTTGGATCAAGAAATATCAAAAAATATGGCTAATTGGGTAGCAAGTGAAGTCGTGGAAAAATTACAGGCTGAGTTAGTGCCATGTGAACTTATTTCCACTTTGTTGGAAGCCGCTGAAAATGATGATTTTCATCAAATGGAATTATTTGAAAAGATATTTCATTTGAAGTCAGGAAATTTCTATTATCCGGTGCCTCCTTGGGTTTTTGAAAATAATTCTCGAAAACCTCAAGAACCAGCCCCAACATTAGGGGAGCATTCTGACGAAATTTTCAGTAATCTTAATGGATGGTCTGAGAGTGAAATAGCCAGATTTAAGAGCCTGGGATTAACTGGTACAGATCCTTTGATTTAAAATACTTAAGTGAAATGATGAATCAACATAAAANAAATACACATTTGACNGACGTAATTGCTAAGGCTTCAGAGATTTTTGAAATTACTGATGANGAAGCANTTTTACTTTCTCGCTACTCAGAGGATCANCTGGGTGATTTGTGTGGTGCTGCAGCAAANATTAGAAATCATGGAAAAGGGACGACGGTTACTTTTTCCCCAAAAGTTTTTATCCCTCTAACNAGGTTNTGCCGNGATTACTGCGGATANTGCACGTTNAGAATAGACCCAGACCANGCNCAAANTCTTTACATGAGTGCAGAAGAGGTACTTGATGTGGCCAAACAGGGGGAAAATCTAGGCTGTACCGAAGCATTATTTACCCTTGGAGAAAGGCCAGAACAGAAGTACCCGGAAGCNAAGGAATGGCTTTCAAATAACGGTTACGATAGTACTCTTGATTATTTGGGTGCAATGACTGAACTTGTAGTTAAAGAGACTAGGCTTTTGCCTCACGCGAATCCCGGGACCATGACTCATAGAGAGTTAAATGTTTTAAAAGCCTCTAATCCCTCTACTGGCATAATGCTGGAAAGCACCAGCGAACTTTTATATCAAGAAGGTGGACCNCATGAATTTGCNCCTAGTAAAAGACCTATTGTTAGATTGAAGACAATTTCAATAGCAGGTGAATTAAGAATTCCATTCACTACTGGTCTTCTTATCGGGATAGGCGAAACTATGTTGGACAGAATAGAATCCCTACTGGAAATTAGAAGCTTACACCGAAAATATAATCATATACAGGAAACAATAATCCAGAACTTTAGGGCAAAACCAGAGACTCCCATGGCAGAATCTCCAGATGCTGAAACCCAAGAAATGCTTTGGACGGTCGCTGCGGCTCGTATTATTCTGGGGCCTCAAGCTAATATACAAGTGCCGCCAAACCTTAGTTCGGAGAACTACGAGGTTTATTTGAAGGCTGGTATAAATGACTGGGGTGGGGTTTCTCCTTTGACAATCGATTATGTTAATCCCGAAGCACCGTGGCCTCTCATAACCAACCTGAAATCAAAAACAGAGTCAGCAGGATTTGAATTGCGGCCAAGATTGGCGGTATACCCAGAGTATTTCCTTGATACTGATGAATACTTACCGGTAGACTTACTCACAAAGGTGAGAGAATTGGCTGATGATGAAGGATATGTAAAGGACGGTATTAACAGATATGTCTGATATTGAATCAAATGATTTAAATGTGGACTTTTCGGGTATTTTGGCTTCGATAGAACCGGAAATATCACGTGTTTTAAAAGTTGCCATTGCCGGCGGGGATATTTCAGCGTCAGATGCCTGTCTGCTTCTGGATTCCAAGGGATTAGAGTACAACGCTACAGTGTTGGTTGCCGATGTTTTGCGCAGAAGGACTGTGGGAGATGTCGTGACATATGTTGTAAATAGAAACATCAATTTTACTAATGTCTGTATAAAAAGATGTGGCTTCTGCGCATTTAGNAGAGATTTCAGGCAAGAAGAAGGTTATCTATTACCAGTGGAGGAAATAGTCCGTCGGTCAAAAGAGGCATGGGATTATGGAGCCACTGAGGTATGTATACAGGCAGGCCTACCACCTCAAATGGAAGGAGATNTGTACATTCGGCTATGTGAGGCAATAAAAGCTGAACTTCCAGATATTCATATTCATGGTTTTTCCCCTGAAGAGGTTCTTTATGGATCAATCCGATCTAAGACATCCATAAGGCAGCACCTTAGTGATCTGAAAGACGCAGGTGTCGGAAGTTTACCAGGCACCTCAGCAGAGATATTGGATCAGGACTTAAGGGATAAAATATCCCCGGGCCGTATAACTAAAGACCAATGGATCGATGTCATAACGACAGCCCATGAACTGGGTATACAAACTACATCTACTGTGATGTTTGGTCATGTGGAGACAAATCTGCAAATTGCCCAACATATCGATATTATTCGGAACATACAGATGGAAACGGGTGGGTTTACAGAATTCGTACCGCTGAGTTTTGTGAACTCTGAAGCCCCTATGTTTCTCAAAGGGTTAATCCCTAATGTTAGAACTGGACCTACCGGTATGGATGTAGTGAAGGTCCATGCTGTCGCGAGAATCATGTTGAATAATTGGATTCCAAACATTCAGGCCTCTTGGGTTAAAGAGGGGGACCGAATTTCTCAATTATTACTTACCGCAGGGGTAAATGATTTGGGTGGTACTTTAATTAACGAGAGTATTTCTACATCCGCAGGGGCTCAACACGGTCAGTTAATGAAGCCTTCCCAGTTCAGAGATATGATACGGGATGCAGGAAGGGTACCGGCAGAAAGATTCACAAATTATAGTTTGAGAAGGGTATATGACAAGTCGGATAACGAGAAAGATCCGTTAGATCTACTGGAAGATAACGTAGAGGAAATATTTGGTTCGTACAATAAGCTCATCGGGATGGAAAATTTCCGATTTGAGCACCCACGAAAGGTCGCCGAAAGAACTGCTGGTGTATGACGATAGGTTAATTGGATTAATGCGGTTGGGCAATTTTCAATAGATGTGCGTGCTTCTCCCTTAACTTCATCACCTTTGGTGCAATTATGAACTGACAGTAAGGTTGGTAAGGATTGTTTTTGAAGAATGATTGATGGTAATTCTCACCTTCATAGAATTTTGAGGCATCGGTCACTTCTGTCACGATTGGATCAGGGAACACTTTCTCATCATTTAGATATTTTATCGACTGTTCAGCGAATTTTTTCTGAGTATCATTGTGATAGAAGATTGCAGATCTGTATTGAGTTCCCACATCAGCGCCTTGCCTGTTTAGTGTCGTTGGATCATGATAACTGAAGAAAATCTCCAGGACAGTTTGATAATCTAATACAGTTTGATCGTAATAAACTTCGATTGCCTCTGCATGTCCAGTGGTACCTGTGCAAATGGCTTCATAGGATGGGTTTTCAATACTTCCCCCTATGTAACCGGATACTACCCTATCCACTCCTTCAACTAACTCGAAAACGGCTTCAATACACCAAAAACACCCCGCTGCCAATGTAGCTTTTTCTATAGCACTCATGCTTTTTTCCACCTTACAGGTATTTCAGACTAATTCATGTTTCTTCGATTGGGATTATACCCTTATGGTAAATGATATGTATTAGGTTAGAGATTCGTGTAGGATTCTCTGATGTTCAGTAACTGCGGAGTAGGTTTAGTACTTCTGTGAGGAAAATTTTAGAAAGGGCTTTTGATTCCCTAAATGTTCGAGGATTTCGCTTTATGTGGTTGGGAGATTTGGCTCTCTCAACGGCAGAATTTATGGAAATCCTGATTTTGTCTTGGTATATATTGGGTGAAACTGAGTCTCCTCTTGTTCTGGGAATTTTTGCTGCACTTAGATTTACTGGCACAGTAGTAGCGCCTTTTTTTGGGGTCATAGTCGATCGGCTAGGAAGACGTCGATTATATATATTCGGTCGAATTTCATTTGTCATATTGTCTTCGTCGATACTTATATTAACCTTGTTTGATTTTCTAAGCGTAACAGCGGTTTTGATTATCGCGGCCTTTGTTGGGTTTTCCCGCTCCTTAGATATGATTGTCAGACAGTCTGTGCTTCCGGTTATCGTTTCTCCATCTCAATTGCAGAATGGTGTTGCCCTTTTGAGAACTGGAAGAGATATGACACAAATCATCGGCCCAGTTGTCGGAGGGTTTCTATTGGTGTCAGTTGGTGTAGGGAAAAGCTATCTTTTCATTATTATTTTGCACTTATTATCTTTGCTGTTTGTGTTCTTGATCCCGGGGGTACCTAATACGGCTGTAAAAACTGCCCAATCTATGTTCGAAAACCTAAAAGGGGGATTTTCTTATGTCAAAGTAAACCCGTTTTTGTTTGGCCTGCTTGCTGTTGCATTTATTGTTAACTTAACGGCATTTCCATTAAACAATACCCTCCTGGCAGTGATAGCAAGACAGGTGATGCATATTGATGCAGCCGGTCTAGGATGGTTGATGGGTACGTACTCTGCCGGCTCCTTACTGGGTTCATTACTTATCGGTTATTTTTCTACTATGGATAGAGCAGGGCGGGCAATGATCATCGGTTCAATATTTTGGCACATTGGTATTCTGATAATGGCTTATATGCAATGGTTCTATGTATCCTTACCGGTTTTGTTTTTTGTAGGTATCTCGCAGTCTTTTGCAATGGTCACTATGGCTATGATGTTGTTGAAGTACACTTCAGCAGAAATGCGTGGAAGGGTTCTCGGCCTTCGCCAATTAGCTGTGTATGGGTTGCCTGTAGGGGTGTTGATTTCTGGATTTATAGCGGAAAATAATGATGCATCACTTGCCTTAATTTTCAATGGGTTACTTGGTTTGTTTATACTGGTACTCGCCATTGTGAAGTGGCCTGAAATGTTGCAAAAAAGATAATTGGATTTAAGGACTGAAAATATGAAACCTGAAGAAGAGAGAGTTAGGGAATACCTCCTTTCACAAGGTGAAAAATATCCCTTTAAAGAGCTATGGGTAAGATCAATAGCGGCTCGTTTAGAACTCATAAAAGAAGTATCGGACATAAATCAAGAGCAAGCCGACTATTCTTTTGATAGCGATGAATGGACTATTTCAGAAATTTTAAAACACGTTATGACAAGTACACATAGAGTGACTAATTTGATATCGGAACTCGCCATTGGGAATACTGGAGATGCTTCTAATATAGATCCTCCAAGGGAGACTGCTATTTTAAATATCGATGAATTGCGTAAAGGACTCTTAGACGGAGCATTCAAATGGACATCTATGACGGGCAATCTCCCAGTCATGCCAAATATGAATCAAATGTCAAACCATAGTTTTTTTGGGGATCTGCATGCTGGAGCTTGGTACTTGTTTCAAAGAGTTCATGATTTGGATCATTTGAATCAGATCAGGAATAATAAATCTCATGCAAATTATCCAAATATTTAATATAGAAGGGTGATGGAAATTTAATATGAAAATAGCGGTACGATCATTCAACGGAGTCACCTCAGATGCTTCAGATTGGAATCAAATATCGGAATTTGCTAGAGAGGCCGAAGCCTTAGGGGCTGATTCCATATGGACTGCAGAGGCCTGGGGCACCGATGCGATAACCCCTCTTGCATATCTGGCTGCTTCTACAACAAAAATACGGCTGGGTACAGGAATAGTACAGGTAGGAAGTCGAACTCCCGGCAATCTGATAATGACAAGCCTAACTTTGCAATCTATGTCAGGGGGACGGTTCATTCTTGGTTTAGGTACAAGCGGGCCTCAAGTTATTGAAGGCTGGCATGGGGTGACATTCGGTAATCCCATATTAAGAACTAAAGAACTTCTGGAGATTATTAAGATGGGCGTGGCCGGGGAAAAACTTCTATATAAGGGAAGTCATTATGAATTGCCTTTGGAAGGCGGAGAAGGAAAGGCTATAAGGACAAGTGCCAAGACTTGGGAAGTTCCTGTTTATGTGGCATCCCTCGGCCCCACTAACTTAGAAATGACAGGTGAAAAAGCCGATGGATGGATTGGAGGTTGTTTTATACCTGAAACAGGGGACGTTTTTCTGGATAAAATCAAGAAAGGACTATTGCGCTCAGGTAGAAATATTGAAGACATAGATATATTGATCCCGGTTTCTTTGGATTTCACCGATGAAGTCGAAGAAACAGCAAAAAAGCATGCACGTGGATATGGATTTACATTTGGGGCTATGGGGTCGGTAAAAAATAACTTTTATAAGAATGCTTACGCCCGACAGGGTTATGGAGAGGTCGTGGATGTGGTTCAAAAATTGTGGGTGGAGGGTAGGAGAGAAGAGGCTCGGGATATGGTTCCTAATGAACTTGCTTTGAAATCCAATCTAATTGGCACAGATGAAATGATCAAAGAAAGGCTATTACTCTATAAAAATTTGGGGGTCAATACACTTAAAGTCAGTTTGCCAGGTGATGATATAGCAAGTAAGACTGATGCCTTGGGCAGACTGATGGACCTCATTTCGGAATTGGATTAGGAGATATGAAGTTAGGGCTTTTCACACATATGTCTTGGCCCGAAGGAGTGAATCAAACTTCGGTATTCCATAATTCTGTAGAACAGGTTAGGTTGGCTGAATCTATGGGGTACCATGGGGCCTGGTTCGCTGAGCACCATTTCACCCGCTATAGTATGGGATCCTCTGTATTACTAATGCTTGGACACTTGGCAGCAGTCACAGAGAAAATACGTTTGGGTACCGCGGTAATTGTTCCAAACTTGCATAATCCTATCAGGATTGCCGAGGACTCAGCCCTAGTAGATCTCTTAAGCCTAGGGCGTTTAGATGTTGGCTTCGGAAGAGGTACATATGGTTATGAATATGGTGGGTTTGGGGTACCCGCTGAAGATAGTCAGTCGAGGTTTAGAGAGACCGTGCTAGCAGTGAAGAATTTATGGTGTGACAAAGGTGTAAGTGTCGACAGCCCTTTCTTTTCTGTTCGTAATGTGGATCTAGTTCCGTCTGTTGTTCAGTCACCTCATCCACCTATATATATAGCTGCCACGAGGTCTGAAGAGACTTTGGATTTTATGATTTCAAACCAGTTTCTTTTGTGTATAGCGGTTGTCCAAGATACAGATGCCGCTCTCGCTTTAGTAGAAAAATATAGAAGGCTATGTCATCAGGAGGGCCAGCTTGATCATATGGATGATGTTCCATTTTTCCGGTATGTTCATGTGGCCGATACCGAGAGAAGGGCGCTTGAGAACACCAAGAAACATGTAGATTGGATACAGGATATTATGCAGTGGCGGAGGAACTTAGTGGATGCCACCGAGGTTCATTTACCCATGCAAAAATGGAGGAATGAGCGAAGTGANTCACCACTAGATAGTGACTATATCTCTGAGAAAAGAGCATTTATAGGAACACCTGAAGCTGTCGCCGAGAAAATTATGATGCTAAAAGATCACGGAATTTCGTATTTCGGATGTAATTTTGCAATGGGAGGTATCTCACAAGAAGAGGTAATTAGATCTATGAAGTTGTTTGAAAAGAAAGTAATACCTTTAATTTCCTGAACAATGACTATGACAGGAACTCTTTAAACCAGTCTTTAAACTGTTGATCTTTAGTCACTTTGTTTATTAACTCACTATCTAGTGCTGTTGTGCTTACTTCTGAGGGTTGATTTCCTTCAACAAGGGCTTTCATTGTGTCTCTAGTTGCTTTTACAGCTGCCATAAAAGGGAGGTGTCCTTGGAGAGCTATCTTCACTCCCATTGATGAAAGATACTGATTGTCGTTTATGTCCTTTGGTGTACTTCCGAGCATTATAGGTACCGAAATGGAATTTTTGACAGCTTCTAACTGAGCTCTTGTACTTAGCCCTGCAAAGAAAATCGCATCAACTCCAANGCTTTCATATGCTTTGGCCCTTTCAATAGCATCCTCCGTACCTGTTATTTGGAATGCACTGGTTCTTCCAGCTATTACCAAACTTTGATCCTTTCTACCCGACAATGCCGCCTTCATTTTACCTATACCCTCTGGTAAAGGTATGAGCTCTGGTTTAGATTTTCCAAACTGCCTCGGAAGAACAGTATCTTCAATTGTGAGGGCCGCTACCCCGGAGTTTTCTAACTCTTCAACCGTTCTTTTGACGTTAAGCGCGTTTCCATACCCGTGGTCTGCATCTACCATTATGGGAAGGTTTGAGGCACGACATATTCTTCGTGTCTGCTCTGCAAATTCTGTAAGGGTTATTAGAATGTGGTCGGGGTCACCTAATATTACAGCTGAGGCGATTGAACCGGCGAACATACCTACCTGATACTCTAAATCCTCAGCAATTCGGGAGGATATGGCGTCAAACACTGACCCTGGATGCACGCACTGATTACCCGTTAGTATTTGTCTGAATTGGTACCTTTTTTGGCTATCGATCATTTCTTCCTCGCATGAACATGGTGAGTACGCTCGATTGTAGCAGACCTTGATTTTGATAGGTTAGTGATTGAATATATTGAGGAAATAGGGTCTCAAGGCCAGGTTTAGTAGGAATAACATGGGGAGTGACAGGGGGCTTATTTTAGGTGATCATTTGATTGGCCAAAAGTAATAANCTCAGTTTTTTGATTAGCCTGGATTTTTAGAGGGAGAAATATGACTAAGATAATATTAGCTGTTTTCGATGGTTTGCAGCCTGCCCAAATTAATAGTTCGGATACACCTAACTTGTTCCAAGTATCNCAAAACGGTTCCTTTTTTGAAAACCATCATCCTGTTTTCCCGTCGGTTACTAGGGTAAACGCTGCATCAATGGTGACAGGTGTGAATCCNGGTAAACATTGGTTGGCCGGTAACTCTTTTGTAGCGAGAGATTATGATAATTCAAATGTGATACCAGCTCTCAATGTTCAATTATCGGAGATTCGAAATGCTGGTTTGGATGTGCTAGGCGTACCAACCTTGCAAGAAATCATTTCGAAAAAAGGTATGGAATATGTCGCGATTGGTGTAGGCACCAGTGGAAATGCTTATGTGCATAATCCTCTTGCTGATGTTTATGGTGGCGCGACCATTCATCCTGAATTCACAATACCTTCAAGTTTGCATAAGGAACTTGAAGGGTTATTTGGTGGGTGGCCAGAAGAACAATTACCCAACACCCCAAGATATAAAAAAGCAGTTGATATATTTATTGAGTATGTGTTGGGCAAAATTAATCCTGAAGTTGCCNTAATTTGGTCTTCNGAACCAGATAAATCNCAGCATGCATTTGGGGTTGGAAGTGATGCTGCCAAAGCAGCANTAAGGGAGGCTGACNTAGAGTTNGGCAAAATTATGGAGTATATCAACGCTTCACCTCAACATCAGAATTCTGATTTAATGATTTTGTCTGACCATGGGTACTCAACTATTTCNGAAGTCATAGATATTGAAACACTTTTGGAGTCTTCTAATTTGGCAGGCTCTGACGGTTGGCTTTTGGCACAAAATGGTGGGTGTGCCCTTTTTTATTTGAAAAATCAGAAGGATGTTCATTTGGTTTCTGAATTGGTTGAATGGCTTTCTACCCAGGTATGGTGTGGTACCTTGTGCGCTTCGGAGCGTTTAGGGGAAGTGAAGGGCACTGTTTCTCTGTCTTCTATTATGAATGAGGGGAAAAGGTCTCCCGATATAATAATGTCTTTCNACTGGGACTCNTCTGACNACGTNAATGGATACCCAGGTCATGTGTTCTCAACCGGCGGTGCAAAAAACCTTGGACAGCACGGTTCTATGAGCTTACATGAGATGAATAATACTCTCATATGCGCTGGGCCTACATTTCTGGAAAATGAAAAAATATTGTCACCGTCAGGCAATATAGATATTTTGCCGACTATACTGACAATACTAGGACAAGGGATACCTGATTATGTAGAGGGGAGAATATTAGAAGAGAGTTTTAGAGAGACAAATTCGGAAGTGATATCAGTTACCCAAAAATACGATGCCTCCCTGACAACCAATCAGGTTACTTATTTTCAGGAAATTACAGTATCTTTTGTGGGTGACAGTAAATATATTGATGAAGGTAATTCTTGGTTAGAAAAGTGAGAAACATTTATGTCAATCGATCATTCAATCACCTTGGAACAATTCATTTGGGATTCGAATCCTACAGACAAGGACAATAATTTCAAAAATGATGTCGCCCTGTATACTCAGGAAAACCCACTTCCTACAGTAATACGGTTAAGTCAGAATCTAAATATACCAACGGGGGCTATTGTCAGATATATTCTTTGTAAATGGGCGATGTCAGGAAGTGAGTCTTTATTAGATTTAGGACCGGACATGGTGAAGAAAATTTCCGATATTTTTGATTCAGCTGAGTCCGTGGGTACAGATCAGGAAAAACTCAAAGCGTACAAAACGGTAAAGGAAATTATGAGTTGGATGAAGGTGCCTCTTGAGGACCCTGATTATAGAAACTAGGGTTGAGGCACCCTCATGCTAGGATCAGCTAATGCCGAGTTCAGCTCGCAAATCTGATATTGTTTGTCCCCTACTCCTTGATGCCCTTTTTTCTCGCATTCCTATAGGCAGGTTTTCGACCTCGGCGGGAACCTTTATGGCTACAAAAACTGGGCCATCTTGGCTCATAATTTCATCAAGGCTGGTAGAGAGTTCCTCTAGGTCATCGAAATTATATGTGGCGGCGTAGCCTGTCCCGGCAGCTATTACTGAGTAGTCAATATCTTCGGAGTTAGGTACCGGCTGGCCACCAGTGGTCGCGTAACACCCGTTGTCCAAAAGGAAATGAACAAAATTCGCAGGCTTTTTACCAGCTATTGAGGCCAACACACCTAGGTTCATCAGCAATGCACCTTCGGTATCAAAATGTACTACCTTTTCGTTTGGAAGCCCCAAGGCCAAACCAAATATCGCTGCGGTTGACTGGCCCATTGCACCACCCATAGAAATATCCCTATTTTGGTTGGTGGTTACATCAGCCCAATGTTTTCCAGACGTACCTTGGACCGACACTATTGCGTTGCCCCTGTGTTCTTGAAATGCTTCAAATACTTCTTTTGATTCAATCATTTTATACTCCTGATGATTTAGGACCTGATTATCTATTAAAACCGTGATATTCATCTCCAATCAGCACAACCACGGGTCTTTTTGTCTTCACAGTTTCGTTATAAGCGTCAGTTATCCGAGCCCCATCTTCGTCAGTCTCAACCAAATAATAATTTAAGTGGAAAGCGTTAAGAAATGGTTCAGTATAAACGGCAGCAGAGTCTGGTGTGTGNCCCTTCCNGGNCCACCCACGATACCCAACAACCANNNAAAGAGGAAAACCTGTATCCAACGCCATTCCCCTGATGGAATCTCCAGATTCCATCATGCCTGTATTCTGAATGAGAACCACGGGTACCTTACCCGCCACATTGAGTCCCAAGGCAACAGCCATTGATTCCCCTTCCCTGGATACAGGTACTACTTCCANCCAATCTTCTTTCGCCATCAATTCATATAGATAATTCGTTTCGCTATCNGGGATCGTAACGACATGTGTAACACCGATACTCTTGAACTCTGCTATGAGAGTCTCNGGTCGGAGTATTTGTAATTGTTGTTCCACCATGGCCTCTATGCCTCCATTTTGTTTTATTAGCCTCTTTTTATCGAGCGATAGTATAACTGACTAAAACTAGCATGTCTTCTCATAATGTATATTTTCTGAGTTATTATTTGCACAGTCCGTTAAATCACTTATTTAAGAGGTGTAAATGTATTCCGATACTCATCGGTATTGTGCACCTTTGGAGTCTATATGAGATAACAGGACACACGCTTTGGTGAGACCTATAAAAGGCGAACCTCAATTTAATTCTCCTGGGCTGGCAGCCTATATTCGTGAATCGGAGGCCGCGCCGACTGCAAGGCAGTTTAAATATACTTGACCCAATGGTTTCTTTATTACACAATCTTAATTCATGAATTTGGACTAAGTTATATGGAAACTTTTAAAAAGGTTAAGAGTTTTTCTTTTATATTTGATTCGGTTCAAATTGGAGTATATGAAATCACCTGAACCTACAACCTCATTTGCGCCATTTAAATGGCGTCACGCTGTCTTTTATGGATGGTGGCTAGTTCTTTTGACCCTTTTTCTTAATGCTGCAACAGGATCCCCAGTTTTTGGTGGAGTAGGGGTATGGATTGACGCCTTAGAACAGCATTTTGGATGGGGTAGGGCGGAGTTAGCGCTGGCTTTTTCGTTTGGACAACTTGAAAGTGGGTTAGCGGGACCGGTGATTGGGATATTAGTTGACCGCTATGGTCCCAAGAAAATTGTGTTTTCCGGGGTCATGATTATTGGATTGGGATTCATTATGTTCAGCCAAACCAATAGCTTGTTGATGTTTTACGCCTCATACATTGTCATTATGCTCGGGGCCTCTGCCGGTGGTTGGCTGCCAATGATGACTGTTATCAACAACTGGTTTGATAAGAAGAGAACTATAGCCATGGGGTTTGGAGGGATTGGGTTTTCAATGGGGAGTTTTTTCCTCGTTCCATTACTGGCTTGGATGGTGCAACCTGGTGGTGTGGGTTGGCGAATGACGGCAATGTCTCTAGGGATATTTTTCATCTTAATAGCCTATCCAGCCAGCAAACTCGTAAGAAATTCCCCTGAAGAATTTGGAGAAGTTCCAGATGGGGTCAAATATAAGCAAGTTGAAGAAACGAGTTCCTCTCGACTACCAAATAATGGTACCGAAACCAACTACCCAATGATGACAATTGTAAAGATGCCGGTGTTTTGGGTTTTGGCAATTTGTAATGGCATGTCTACTATGCTGATCGGAACTATGACAGTGCATTTAATTTTGGCCCTTAGGGACCAAGGTATACCAGTTCAGACAGGTGCCTGGATATGGGGAACCACAATGCTTTTCTCAGGGGCAGCCCAAATTTTAGGCGGTTATTTAGGAGACAAAGTAGCAAAAAATATATCTCTTTGTATCTTCGGAATAATACAAGCATTAGGTGTTATATATGCCACTTCAATCACAAGTGTAAATATGGCTCCCATTTTCATTGTTGTGTATGGACTTGGGTTTGGAGCCAGAATTCCTTTAGGAACAGCAATCAGAGGAGAATATTTCGGAAGAAAAGCTTTTGGTAAAGTACTTGGCTTATCTATGTTTCCTATGATGTTGTTGATGACATTAGGGCCGTACGTTGCTGGGTTAATGTATGACCATTATGGAAACTATGATAGAGCTTTTTATTTGTTGGCTTTGGTATCGATGGTTGGTAGTGTAGGATTCCTTTTTTGCAAAAAGCCAAATTTAGATAAAATCTAACCGAATATATTCAGTTATGAGATTGGATCCTAGACCAACTGTCTCTCAAGGAAACTGTTCTGTTGAACACAAGATCATTACTATTGTCTGAATCCTCTGAATCCAGGCAAAAATAACCTAGCCTTTCGAATTGAATTGGGTTTCCAGGTGTTGATTCTTTAAGGCTTGGCTCCACTTTCGCTGAGCGTATAATTTCGAGGGAATTTGGATTCAGAACCGTTTCCAAACTTTTCCCATCTGATATATCTGGCTCCGGGTCTAGGCAAAGTCTTTCGTAAAGTCGTACCTCGGCGTCAATCGAATGGTTTGCGCTAACCCAGTGTATGGTTGATTTAACTTTTCTTCCATCTGGGGCATTTCCACCCCGTGTTTCTGGGTCATAGGTGCATCTTAGCTCTATAACCTCGCCCGTTGTAGGATCTTTAATAATCTCAACACAGGTGATTAAATAACCGTATCTAAGCCTAACTTCTCTTCCGACTGTCAATCGAAAGAATTTTTTAGGCGGGTTTTCCATAAAGTCATCTTGCTCAATGTACAGCTCTTTTGAGAATGGTATTTTCCTTGTCCCGCTGTCACTATTTTGCGGGTTATTAGCGGCTTCAAGGTACTCGACCTGATCCTCAGGGTAGTTTTCTATTACTAATTTGATAGGCCGTAACACTGCAAGTGCTCTATTTGCCTTTTTATTTAGGTCTTCTCTTAAGCAATGTTCTAAGAGTTCTATTTCCGCCGTATGCCATCTTTTAGTTATACTGACTCTACGGCAAAACTCCCGTATAGAATCTGCTGTATAGCCTAGCCGTCTCATACCAGAAATTGTGGGCATTCGTGGGTCATCCCANCCGCTTACTAATTCAGTTTCCACCAGTTTAGTCAAATTTCGNTTACTTAGTATGGTGTGACTCAGGAAAATTTTTCCAAACTCGATTTGCCTAGATTTGAATACCTTGAGCTCATCGATAAACCAATCGTAAAGAGGTCTGTGATCTTCATACTCCATGGTACACAAGGAATGCGTAACCTCTTCAATTGAGTCTGACAGACCGTGCGCAAAATCGTACATAGGGTATATAGGCCATTCATTACCCGTTCTATGATGAGGTGTATCTAAGATTCGATACATTACGGGGTCTCGCATATTTAGATTAGGAGAGGACATATCTATTTTTGCCCTTAAAACATGTGAACCAGGCTGATGAATTCCGTTACGCATCTCCTCTAAAAGCTTTATATTCTCTTGGGGATTTCTGTTCCGATATGGACTATTCACTCCGGGCTCGGTGAGTGTCCCTCTATTTGCTCTAATTTCATCTTGATTTTGACTATCAACATAAGCTTTTCTCTGATTTATGAGAGTCATTGCAAATTCATAAAGTTTTTGAAAATAATCTGAGGCAAAATATTCTCGCTCATCCCAATCAAAGCCTAACCACTGAATATCTTTTTTGATAGCTTCAACAAATTCAGTATTTTCTTTTGACGGGTTGGTGTCATCAAATCTGAGATTGCATTTTGCTGAGACATTTTCTTTTGCTATTCCAAAATTAAGGCATATGGAGGCGGCGTGTCCTATGTGTAGGTACCCGTTTGGCTCCGGAGGAAATCGGGTTGTGATAAATTGGTGTTTGCCTGAGGCCAAATCTTCTTTGACAATATCTCTAATGAAATCTTGATTTGTATTTGCATCCACTATATTCGATGTCCTGCCTTTCTAATGTCTTAATTGATCAGTAGCCTGTATATTATGCGTATTGGATGATGTGGCTTAAAGTGGTTTTAAGTCGATCCGTGTGATGTTGCGGCAGATATGGTTCTTCAAGACATTCTACATTTGCTGTTAAATGTTCAATAGATGCTGTGCCTGTCAATACCGTGGAAACTGTTGTTGGCTCGGCAGCGAATTTGTAACCGGCCTCTATTACAGATTTCACATTCCCCTCTACCAACCATCCGAACGGATCATGGATAGGAAGAGAGTCAGGATCTATCAACCCAGAAGATTTCCATTTAGCAATTAATTGCTCTAAAAGGATAGGATCAGGCAATTTTACTCTGACGGCAGCCATGTCAATTACCCCGATATTGTTATCCTGGGCGAAAGGTAATATTTTTGCAGCTGCCGATTGGTTCAATATTCCATATTTAAGCATCACTACATCCCACAATGCTGGATGTTTCAATAAACCTAATTCGATACCCTTTTGGGCAGGGTCCTCAGAAAAACGGCTGCTAAAACCAATACTCCTAATTTTCCCCTCAGATTTCATTTTTTCCATCGTTGGGTAAAGAGCTTCAACGATTAGATCGTATTCGTGAGGCATAATACCGTGGAATAGCATTATATCTACATAATCTGTTTGAAGCCTTCTGAGGCTTTTTTCTATGGATTTGATTAGTTCGGTGGGGTCATCGATAGTGTTGTTTAATTCATCTCTGGCTGGCCATTTGGTACATAGTAGAAACGAATCCCGAGGGGTGCCTGACAAGCATTCGCCTAATATAGATTCTGAATCACCATAATGGGTGGCGGTGTCGAACATATTGATACCGATGTCGAGTGCTGCTTTGACCAGGTTTTTTTGATCACATATGGAATGCCCGACTGTTTGACCGAGTTGTCTTGCGCCACCTGTACCCAGGCTCAATAATGAAACCTCCATACCGGTTTTTCCAAGAGTTCTTTTTATCAAATTTTGAATCTCCTTATAGTTGAATCTCAGTATTGAAAAATGTTTTTCTATACCATCTCAATTCTTCAATGCTTTCTCGGATATCCTCTAATGCAAGATGTTTGCCTTCTTTTTCTGGCAGATCCGTCTGTGGGTACCACCTTCTTGCCAGTTCTTTTACTGTAGATACGTCAATCATCCTGTAATGTAAAAAATTATCGAGTTGTGGCATTTCTCTTCTTATAAATCTCCGATCTGTGCCAATAGAATTGCCGCATATCGGAGACTGACCAGCTGAAACCCATTTCTTTAAAAATGCAAGAGTTTGATTTTCTGCTACAGATATCGTCACGGTTGATTCAGTGACACGTTTAAGCAGNCCTGATTTGTAATGTTGCTCTTTTGACCAATCATTGATGTTCTGCATCTCGGATATACTGCGATTTATGGCTAAAGATGGGCCTTCCGNTAGCTCTTCGAGGTTCCCGTTAGTCACTATAGATGCTATCTCTATAATTAANTGATCGTCTTCGAGGCCAGTCATTTCAAGATCTATCCAGACCAAGTTATTGTCTTTGTCCAATTTTGATACCATTAATGCACCTTCAGCGTACAAATTGTTTTCTGTAATCTATAGTTTCAACGGTATAATTTTATACTCATGTTTGATAATGCTAACAATCATTTGAATGTTTTTGCTTACTGGGTTGAGCAGGGTAAACTGGCGGCCGGAGAATANCCCGGTAACCAGTTGTCATTCCGACCGTCCANCACTATAGCAACTATTGTAAATTCTGTTTCCGGTATNTTTAAAGCCAAGTTTAGGGATAAGAACACCCCATCATACAAAATTGGGAATCTTATGGATTGTGGTATATCTTGCTTCATAGATTTGACAGAGCCNGGNGAAAGGCCAGANTATCGTAGNTACCTCCATTCAGAGCGACGTCGTCGATCACTNAAATCTGAATATTTNCGATTTCCTATAACTGATCGAGGGATACCNGATATTAGTTATATGAAAGACATCTTAGATCTAATTGATTCNCAAATAGAATCCAATANANCTGTCTATATACACTGTTTTAGAGGGCTAGGTAGGACCGGCACAGTCGTTGGATGTTANNTGGTTAGACACGGNNTAACTGGNGAAGAAGCNTTAGATGAAATAATGAATTTGCGATCAGGNGTCGCAGGNTCTTTTCGGGCATCNCCAGAAACTCAAATACAACGGGATTTTATAANGGATTGGCAGGGGTAGTTAANTTTTAGACAAACCTTGAACGACCTTGGAGTTTGGTAGTTTGAGTAGTTCTTGAGGATTCANNTGTATTTTNCCTGATCTACTTCCNCCCCCTATTATGACGTAATCAATTGTCATCACATCACTGTCTATGAAAACTGGCAGNGTGTCGGGNAGACCAATAGGAGTCACACCGCCAATCATCATACCAGTTAGGTGGATGGTCTCTTCGGTATTAGCAAAAGAGAGTCTGGAAACACCCATTAATTCCTTAACTTTTTTATTTACATCAAGTTTGGCGGTGGCTAAAACGATACAGGCACAATATTTTTTTTCNCCTCTCTTAGAGGCCACCAAAATAGTGTTTCCTGATTTTTCCATAGGGTAGTCATATTTCCGGCAGAAATTTTCAGTGTCTGCGAAATCTGGATCTACGACAATCCAAGTGTAGGTTATACCTAACATCTCCAGAGTCTGCTTTATTTCCGGTTCAATGTTTCCTGAGCTTGTCATATAGGTATTTCCTAGCTATCCAAGGGAGATATTAAGTTACTTCTAAAGTGGGGTTTCGCAGAGGTCCTGCGTACTGAGTTTGGTCCAGCTCGATGAAGTCTTTTTGATAAACCTGGATTCTGTAAGATTCAAAATCAGGTATATACAACCTGAAGTCATCGTCGATTCTTACCGACCGTGGCCTTCTCAGAAATTTTTCAGACTCAAGCTTTCCCATTTCNCTTAGCCGGTTTGGAACAGCATTGGTCAACATATAATTGCGGGCCACTTTTGATAAAGTGGCATCACCATAAAAACTCCATATATATTGGCCTTCTGAATTGTACATAAGAACCCTGTTGTTACCCCAGTCTGCTACATAAAAATCNCCGTGATTGTCTACAGTAATGCCGGTNGGTCTATTGAATTGTCCATCGCCACTCCCAAATTCACCAACAACATTTTTGAGCTTACCATCAGGTGAAAAAATTTGTATCCTGTGATTACCCCAATCAGAAACATATATATCCCCATTTTCATCACAATCCACACCCCACGGGAGATTAAATTGACCTGGTTCCGAGCCGTAGGATCCAAAAGAATCTATGTGTTCACCATCTTTTGTGTATCTCTGGATCCGACTATTTTTTGAATCACATATTACAAAATGTCCGTTATTATCCAATGCAAATCCTGAAGGCCCATCGAATTCGCCTTTACCTTGACCATACCTGCCAAATTTGCTGATGAACCCTCCGTCCGGATCAAATTTAGTTATGCGATGATTGGCTTCATCACTGACGTATATGTTTCCTGAATCGTCAGTGATTATGTTGACAGGCCATCTAAGTTGCCCATCTTCAGATCCGAAACTACCAAATCCTTTTAGCTCGTCGGTCAACTCTTCCATATCGTCTCGATACCATATACGTATGGTTGCGACGCCTTCTGATCTAAGCAACACATACAAAACGTTGTCCTCGCCAAAAGCGATATCTGTAGGAAAATTGGTTACTCGTCTCATTCCTAAAGTTGTTGAATATGGATAACCAGCTCTCAGTAGGCCATGTGGTCGAGTCATTGTAGGTCTCCTAATTTGTTATATATAAAAAGGTTTTATCTGCTCGAATTCCCCTTTTACAATTGGCTTCGCATCGAGTCCTAGCCACTGCTCCAGTACGGTGCCATATATTCCACGGAAATCTATAGTGTGCTTTAAATCCTCTCCGTGCTCCCAGTCGTTAGGGTTTAGGGAGGGATATTCTGAATAAAGTCCTCCTTTCACATTGTTTCCTATTAGGAAAGCTCCGCCACCTGAGCCATGATCTGTTCCACTGCCGTTGTCTCGCATTCGCCTACCAAATTCTGTGAAGACCAGTATGGCAACATCGTCGGCCGCGTCATGTTCTTTAAGATCATCCATAAAATCAGAAATAGCCCCACTAAGGTCACTTAATAATTTTGGATGTGCAGGCATTTCATTGGCGTGAGTATCGTATCCTCCATGATTAGTATAAAAAACCCTGGTACCTAAATTAGCAAAATGTACCCGAGCTACGTCTCTCAAACTTTTCGCTATAGAGTTGTCAGCATATTCCACAGAGGATTTGTACTGATTGGCCACATTTGCCAGTAAGTCGGCCCCTTTTAAAACATCTAATCCGGTTTTGCCAATATATTCAGCTACCTGTCCACTCCCAATAGCTTGCCCGTAAATGTCTTTGAACGCTTGCAGAGATCTTTCCTTCAAGCGCTCTTGTTCTATTTTATTCATCACCCCATAGCCTTCTAAATCTCCTACGGAGGTTATAGGTACGCCTGCGACAGACATAGCCCTGGGGAGCCCTTGTCCTATATTAACTCCGGTCAGAACATTTTCACCTTTAGGATCTAGGTCCTTTATGGCTAACCCTAACCATCCTTCACTACCAACTCTGTTCGGTTCGCACGTATGCCATATATCCATTCCACGGAAATGAGATCTGTTTGAGTTTGGATACCCGATTCCTTGAACTATCGCCACCTTTCCTTCATCAAATAGTCTTTTCAAAGGTCTGGCATTATTGTTGATGCCTAATGTGTCGTTAATCGGTAACACATCATTTTGACTGATTACAATTTTTTTTCTGGCATCATAATAATGTTCATTGTTATAAGGGACTACGGTATTCATAAAATCATTACCGCCAGTCAATTGGATTACGACAAGCGTTTTTTCTTTAGTGTCAGTGCTCATTTTGGTTACCTCTCCTTATACTCTATGCAAACTGGTAATCGACGGTAGACGCCGTCATCTGGATGAGATTGTGAACTCCAGCGGAATCCTCTAGTTCTTTAAGTTCTCTGGCATAGTCTGTAAGGGATTGATAGGTTTCATCCCGCACGTTTACCGCCCCGAGCAAATCTAGGCATCTGTCTACTAGCTCGGACGGGTTGTCATCTAAGCTTCCAACTCTGCCTACCATTTCGGAGACTCCTGGTTTTGCAGGATCGGCAAACTGTTTTTCGACAAATCCTATCCTTTCACTTAACGTGCCTGAATCAATCCATTCAGATCCAGTATGCCAGCCTTCTACAGTGGGTGGATTCATGAGTCTCTGGCCCATAATAGCAAGAGGCCCTTCAATGGCAGATCCGTTGAGTGTGGTGACTGCAAACTCGTGAATTCCTGGAGTTGGTATGTCGAATTCACCGGTTTGCTTAATTACCCCGACTATAAGTTCTGTGGGACTTTTTACTTTGGGCAAGGTCAAAGAATTTTTGAAAAACTCTGAATTAAACAACGTCTTCAATATGTGTCTCATGTCTCCATTGGATTCCATGTATGCTTTGGATAGTTCTTCAATGGCCTGAGGGTTTTTAGGTTCTATTGTTTCCCATGAGGGTACCTGAACCTCATCTTCCACAAAAAAATTGTACAGGTGTCGTGACAAGAATTTAGCTGCTGCATTTTGTTTCACGATGATATCTATGATGTCTTCCCCGTCAAAATTACCAACATGTCCAAGAAATATTTTCTCATCATAATCATGGTCTTCAGGAATAAATTCAAAATCAGCCTGGTGGTGTCCGTATGGGTAGAGGGATAATGGTTGCCTGAAAGTCCACCCTGTAAATGCTCTAGAAGCATTTTTTATGTCATCTTCAGTGTAATTACCAACTCCCATGGTGAACAGTTCTAAAAGTTCTCTCCCATAATTTTCATTTATTTCATCTTTGTGATTTTCGTTATTGTCGAGCCAAAAAATCATAGCCGGATCTTGAGACAGCTGGAGTAGGATATTTTTAAAATTTGTCAATCCTGTTTTCCTGAACATTTCTATCTCTCTATACAAAGACGGGCCATGTTCACTTTTTCCCCATGCAACAGGGAATATGTGATGCAAAAATAGTGACATTTTCTCTTCTAACGGTCTTTTAGTGTTGACCATTCTATAAAGCCATTTCCCGACATGAACAGCTACGGGTTCACCTGTATAATATCGTTCCACATAAGACATATCGATTGGTTCAAATTTTTCTGGCGTCACCAGGTCATCTACAATCTCCTCATAAGATTTGTCGGATGTAAGGTTGTCTAAATCTTGAGGGGTGGCTCCAAACCCTGCTCTCCTCATCAAGTGTGCTACAAGTTGTCTTTCTGATTTCATAGCATTTTCCTTATAAATTTTTGCCATTATAGCGAAACTTTTGCCCATTATAACGAAAGTGAAGATACTTTCTAATTCTAGAATGCGAGGCGTACCTTTTAGGCCTGTTTGATTATCAATTCACGCGGTACAATTATTTGGTTATTTGTAGCAATGAGGGATTCAATGATCAATACCAACTTTGATGTCACAAAGATTCTTTCGGCGGGAGCCAAGGCTTTAGGTGCCGGTGCTGAAGAAGAAAGCAGATGGGAAATCCCAACTGATCATTCTGATCCCATAGACCTTGCGGTTGGTATGCCTGTACCTGAAGGGATACCCATGGCATCTTTGGCAAATCATTTTTCCAAGGTTTTATCTTCCGGTAGATTTGTGGAGATGGAGTATGAGTATGGCAGAGGGAAGATTGATTTAAGAGAATTGTTAAATGATCCGAGTAATGGATTTACCTCTTTGTCTCAAACTCCAGACAATTTCATACTTTTTAATGGTGGATCTGGGTGCATGGAAAGTTTTTGCGCTACCTTTTTAAATCCTGGAGATATTGTTTTGGTAGAGGGCCCAAGTTTCTCTGGCACCGTCGAGACCATTCTTAAGTATCAAGGAAAAATTATAGAGGTACCAATAACCTCGGAAGGCATGTCCTACCAGGCAATTGAGGAAATAGTGGCAAGGTGTAGGCGAAGTGGGGATGTAATTAAAGGAATCTACACCATAGACGATTTCCACAATCCTACCGGTGTGACTATGTCTGAAAATAATCGTCGTATGATCGGCCAATTGGCATTAGAAAACGGAATTATTATTTTAGAGGATTCTACGTACAGCGGCTTGTTTTTTGAAGACACACCTCCGCTTGATATGTATTCTATGAACGGTGGGGAAGGGGTATTACGTATGGGAACTTTCAGTAAAACTATTGCGACAGGTCTTAGATTAGGTTGGCTGCAAGGNTCCGCTAAGGCTATCGATGCCATCAGAAAAACNAGATCTGATATGGGTAATGCTCCTTTCATACAAACGGCAGTAAGTCGTTTTATAGAATCATCTGAATATTCAACACACGTAAAAAGAATGAGAAATTTGTACAAGTCTCAATGTAAAGCCCTCACTAACTCACTGACCCAGCATTGTTCAAATTACCTGGAATTTATTGAGCCTAAAGGGGGATTTTTCCTGTGGCCAAAATGTGTAGGTGTCGACTCGGCTGCATTAACAAAATCTGCTGCTGAGGAAGGTGTAATATTCCCTGACGGTTCTTTGTTTTACCAAGACCCGTCTCTTCACGANAATCACATAAGGCTTGCTTTTAGTGGTAACTCTCCAGAAAGGCTGGGCGAAGTTGGACTACGTTTGAGGAAAGCTTTCGAAAAATTATTGGATTGAGCTACTTCTTTGATTACAACTATGGGTAACTGATTATCGCTGATTCATTGCCTAGGGTGACCTTCCCATNCATATCCGTTAAAATCCGTTCGCTAATCACTTAATAAGGAGTTCTATTCATGGCATCTAATGGAAAGGTGGCGCTGATTACTGGCGCAGGCACAGGTATCGGTAAAAGTTCAGTGTTGCAGTTGTTGGGGGACGGCTACTCAGTTGTTTTGGCTGGTCGTCGAATAGAACCCTTAGAAGAAACTATTTCTGAAGCGGGCGTAGATGATTCAAGAGCTATCGCTGTTCCTACTGATGTTGGCAGCCCTGACTCTGTGGCTGCTCTTTTTGAAAAGACCGAAGCTACTTTTGGGAGACTGGATGTTCTTTTCAATAATGCTGGGATTGGATCTCCAAGAATGAATATGGAAGATCTTCCAGTAGAAGACTGGCAACGGGTTGTAGATACCAATCTCACAGGCAGTTTTGTTTGCGCTCAGCACGCTATCAGGATAATGAAAAATCAAACTCCCCAGGGCGGAAGAATCATTAATAATGGTTCAATTTCTGCTCATACTCCCAGGCCTGATGCCGTTGCTTACACTACAACAAAGCATGCTATTACGGGTCTTACAAAACAGATATCTTTAGACGGTAGAAAATACAATATTGCGTGTAGCCAAGTTGATGTTGGTAATGCAGCTACACCTATGACAGCTAGAATGCAGGGTGGGGTATTGCAAGCAAACGGTGAAACAATGGCTGAACCGACTTTTAATGTTGATCATGTAGGTGAAACTGTACTGTACATCTCAAACCTACCTCTAGACGCTAATATCCAGTTCGTTACGATAATGGCGACTCAGATGCCTTACGTCGGTAGAGGTTAGAAAACCAACTTATCAACGGCCTTTTTGTGTCTCAGGCCTGCATTTTTGCCAGGTCGTCCACAGGGATGTGACAGTTTATTACATGGGTTTCATTGGCAGATATTTTCTGTACTGGTGGCGCTTCAGTGTCACAGACGGACCCTAATTTACGAGGGCATCGACTAGCAAAAAAGCAACCAGTAAATTCCTCACGCATAGTTGGAACGGCGCCTTCCAATCTGAGCGGGTTAGGTTTCGCAGATGGATCTGGGATAGGAGCCGCCGATAACAGAGCTTCAGTGTAGGGGTGGGACGGACTGCTTAGGACAGCCTCTGAAGGCCCGTATTCTGCTATATGACCTGCATAGACCACCATTATGTCGTCTGAGACGTACCTCACAACCCCAAGGTCATGAGTTATGAAGAGATATGAATTGCCTAATTCCTGCTGCCGATCTTCAAGAAGGCCTAAGACTTGAGCCTGTACTGAAACGTCTAATGCTGACACAGCTTCATCAGCTACTACTATTTCAGGATTCGTAGCAAAAGCCCCAGCTATAGCAACTCTTTGTTGTTCTCCTCCACTAAGTTCTGATGGGAGTCTTTCCAAATAACTTGGGTCTAACCCTACCTCTTCCATTAAAGCTGCAGCTCTTTCTTCACTTCCCTGTTTAGTCAACTTTGAAAAACGCATAAGTGATCGGATTAGAGTATTTTTTATTTTGAGTTTAGGGTTTAGTGAGGCAGTCGGGTTTTGGAAAACCATTTGTATGGCTGATTTGTTTTCGTTCGAGCGGTTTTCCACCGTTTTATCTAATTCATTGCCATGCAACTGGAGCGATCCATCTTTGGCCTTTATCAGGCCCACCACAGCCCTGGCTAGAGTGGATTTTCCAGAGCCGCTTTCCCCTACGATTCCCAAGGTTTTACCTTGCGGTATTTCAAAATCTATCTTGTTAAGGGCCCTGACAGGCAAATCCATGTCAGGTCCAAAAGCCATATATTTCTTTCGGCGCTTTCCATATTCGTGTGTTATTCCAGTCCCGGTTAACACGGTTGGGCTGGCAACATCTTTACGGCTTATCCTTTCCTCAGCTTCTCCCCATGTGCCTGGTTCAACTTTGTCACTATGAAAACATCTCACTTGAGAGTCTTGACCGACAAATTCCAGAGCCGGAGCAGATGTCGTGCAATCTGAATCTGCAATTGGACAACGTTCCGCAAACAAACAAGAACTGACGTCGGATTCCTGCGATGAATAAACAAATCCTGGGATTCTTTTTAACCTTGAGGAAACTTCTCCAGCTCCTGGTGGTTTAGGAACACAGGAAAGAAGACCAGAAGTATATGGATGCTTAGGAGAGGCAAATAAATCATTTACATTGGACTGTTCAACTGTTTGGCCGGCGTACATAACGGCGACTCGATCGGCGACTCGGGCCATAACCCCAAGATTGTGGGTAACGTAAAGTATGCCTGCGTTTACACGCTCTTTTAGGCTTGCCACGAGGTCTAGTATGGTTGCTTCAGTTGTCACGTCTAGCCCGGTTGTGGGCTCGTCCATTATTAACAAGTCAGGGTCACAGGCTAGAGCCATGGCAATCATCACTCGCTGTTGCATTCCTCCGCTCAATTCGTGGGGATATCTGTCTCCCACTTGGTCTGCATCCGCTAATCCCACACTATCAAATAACTCCACCACTTTTCGGTCTATATCTGTTTGGTCTAGGTTTAAATGTTCCGAGATTACTTCTTGGACCTGGGGTCCGATCTTCATAGAAGGATTTAACGAGGTGGTCGGGTCTTGATATACCATGGCAATTCGATTGCCTCTCAGCTCCCTTAAATCTTTTTTGGACAAGGTTGATATGTCCCGTCCCTCGAATGATATTGAGCCCCCTACTTCCGCCGTCGTTGGCAAATATCCCATTACAGCGAATGCTGCAGTTGATTTACCGCATCCTGACTCCCCTACGATCCCTAGTACCTCGCCTCTCGAAACCTCAAAAGAGGCCTCTCTTACAGCGATAACCGTACCTCTCGGTGTAAAGAATGTTACTGATAGTTTTTCTACTTTAAGCAATGGTTCTTTATTCATTACTTCTGACCTTGATCCTCAGGGAGTTGAAGGGATTGTCTGATACCGTCGGCGAATAAATTAACCCCTATGACAAGCGTGCCCATCGCGAAGGCGGGAGCCAAAGAGGCCCAAGGTGCTAGATTTAAATGAGTTCGGCTTTCATTGACCATAAGCCCCCAATCTGGTTGCGGTGGCTGCACTCCAAGTCCTAGGAATCCTAGAGATGCGGTCAACAATAAAGCGAAACTGAGCCTCAGGCTTGCTTCGACTCCAATTACAGGAACTATGTTTGGCAAAATTTCCCTAAGCACGATGTGATATAACGGTTCGCCTCTGAGTCGCGCATTTTGAACGAATTCTAGTGGTTTTATTGTGAGAGCAGCACTTCTAATAACACGGCTGTTATTAGGGGTAAATGCTATTCCTATCACAGCTATTATCAGCCACGATTCGTCTAGTGATGTTCTTTGCAGGCCGATTGTTATTAACAATAAAGCTAACAGTAATGATGGGAAGGACAATAGAAAATCCATAGCTCTCATAGCTATTTGGTCAAACCATCCTCCTAGATATCCGCTCGTGATCCCAATCATAGTTCCAAGGAAAATTCCCAAAGCTGTACCTATTACAGAAATAAAAACTATAGATCTGGCGCCGGCTATGACCCTACTTAAAACGTCTCGACCATTATGATCAGTACCAAAAAGGTGATTTAGGGACGGAGATTCAAACCGATGGTCCAAATCGTATTCTGTCGGAATATAAGGCGTTAGCCATGGGCCAAAAATGACTACGATGGAATAAACGGCTAAAATCGCCAACCCAATTCGGCCGCTGTTTGTACGAAGTGGTATTTTCAGAAGGTCAGTGATTTTTGCAAGAGTAGCTACCAACATTTGAACGGCCGTTGCCTTTTCTCTCACAGTACTATCATTCATTTTATTGTCCGACTCTAACTCTGGGATTCAAGAGGCCGTAAAGTAGGTCCGCCGCGAGGTTCGCGAATGCATAAATAGCAGCTATGACTAGCGCTGTAGATTGAAGCAATCGCATATCTCGGGTATCGATGGCCATAATCAGCAGGCTTCCAATACCTGGGTATGCAAAAACGAATTCAACAACAATGATTCCCCCAAACATCCATCCGACGTTGTTTGCTATTACTGTAATAGTGGGGATCATGGCATTCGGTAAGACGTGCTTAAACACAACCTGTCTCATACTGAGGCCTTTTAATATGGCAGTCCTGACGTAATTGCTTTCCATAACCTCTATCACGTTGGCTCGAGCCATNCGCAATATATATGCAAATAAAGCCCCAGTGATAGTAAGGGTTGGAAGNACTAATATNTTGGGGNNACCCAAAATANTTTCTCCNGGAAGNAAAATACTGGAGGANGGAAACCAACCAAGTTTGGTGGCAAAAACCATCATTAAAATGACACCAATAATAAATTCTGGTATCGANATTGCAAGGAGACTCCCTATGCTGAGTATCCTGTCGAGTTTNGTGTCTGGTCTAGTGCCCGCCAAGACTCCTGCAAGCAATGAGGTTGGGACCGCTATAAGGAATGCTACCGCTGCGAGTAGAGCAGAGTTCGGAAGTCTACTTTTAACCATGCTGTTAATGGTAGCGCCGCCTCGAGCCGCCATTCCCAAATCGCCTCGTACAGCATTTTTGATCCACACGGCATACCTTTCTACTGGATGCCGGTCAAGTCCCATGTTATGGCGCAGGTTTTTCAGGTTGCTCTCTGTGGCTTGTTGACCTAAAAGGAGAGAAGCGGCGTCTCCCGGGAGGAACTCGGTAGCTGTAAAGATAGCAACAGAGACAAAGAAAAGAGTAACGGCAATGAAAGTTAGTCTTATGACGAGGAATCTTAGGATATTACGAAACTCCTTTGACTGAGATCAAATGGGACGGGTCACGTCTGTAAGGGATCTAGGATTGTTTAATACCTAGATCACCTACAGACGCATTCAGCGTGTTACGTTTTGGATAGCNATGTACCTATTCGGAACTCCACCAATCTTCCATAAGGACCCAGCCATTAGGATGAGCTTGCACTCCCTGGACGTGGGTTCGATGTGCCGTTAGAACGGGTACATAAAGNAGGTAGGCAGCAGGAACCTCTTCTATGAGGATTTCCTGTACTTCTTTCCAGTAACCTTTTCTTGTGTCAAAATCAATTTCAGTCGAGGCTAGTTCCATTAGCTCATCCATCCGCGCATTACTGAAATACGACTCGTTCCAACTTCCACCGCTCTTTAGGGCTACGCTAACCGCCTGGGCTGCTGGACGCCCGTTCCATGCGGAAGTAACAGCGGGTGTTCCTCCTGGCATCATCCAGATTGCTTCCCAGAACGTGGATTCTTCATGCTTTGCAACTTCTATCTCAATTGGTAGATCGGTGGCTTCGACAGACTGTTCCACTGCGAGGGCCAACTCTAACATTTGGCTAAAGTCTGATGCATCAAGCTCAAAGCTTAATGGGTTGGAGTCGTTGTATCCAGCAGCTTCAAGATAGCTGCGGGAGAGTTCGATGTCTTGATTGATGATAGGTTGTTCAGCCCAGTACATTGGATCTAGGGTACCTATTGGATGGTCGTTAGCATTGGCACCGAATCCATACGTTACTGCTTTTCTTACAAAGTCTCGATCAATAGCGTATTGAAGGCCTTTCCTTGCATTTTTGTCACTGAAAATACTTCCTTCTCGAGTATCCATTACCAGGTTTCTAATAGTGGCAGACTCAGTTCCGGTGACTGTGATTGAATCTCGCTCATTGAGACCTTCTACTTGCGCCAAAGAGAAAGTGTTGATTACATCAACGGCGCCAGATTTTATAGCCTCTAATCTCGTTGCTTCTTCAGGCATGTAGTACATGATAATCCGGTCATAGAAAGGTTTCCCTTCAACCCAATAACTATCGTACTTATTCATCACGGTTCTTTCTGCTGGGTTGTGATCACCAAGTGTATAGGGACCTGATCCAAAGTCAGTGCTCGACTCCGTGAGTGTCTGCTGAGTTATACCATTAGGAACGATACGTGCATGATAGTCAGCTACATCTCTAGGTAGATTAACGTTGGAGCCTTTAAGCGTGAATACCACTGTAGAGGCATCAGGAGCAGTTATATTACTGATGTAGTCTATTTCTCCTAATAGAGGAGAGGCGGTTGTTTCATCCGCAATCCTGTCAAAGGTCCACTTTACATCGGCTGATGTTAAATCAGACCCGTCGTGGAAGGTGACTCCTTGTCTAAGATTGAAAGTGTAAACAGATAGATCGTCGTTAGCTGACCATGTTTCGGCTAGTCTGTTTACTATGGCACCGTCGTACCAAGGCTCTGTGAGGCTATCATANGCATGGTTACTGTACATGCCACTACCAGTTGACAGTCCCATAATAGCTGGGTCCATAGCACCAAAGTCAACAGTTCCGAACTTTAAGGTACCACCATATTTCTGGCCGCCTGCCCCTGTTATAACGGGCATTGGAGTAGCCACAACTATTACTTCTTTCTCAACTTCAACTTCAACTTTAACTTCTTTGATGACCTCTTTTACAATCTCTTTTATAACTGTTTCTCCCGCTACCTCTTTGATCACCTCGACTTCCCTGGTTATAGTCGCCCCTTCTTTGATGACCTCTTTAATTACTTCTACTGGTACTTCTACCTGTACCTCTTTTATGACTTCCACCTCTTTGACAATAGTCTCAGCTGCGCAGGCGGTCATAAGTATGGAAAAAGCTGCGATTGACAGAATCATGAACGATCCCATGAATCTATTTTTTGAAACACTTTTCAACATATATTTCTCCTTCGTTTGTTGGAAAATTTNGGATTTTTCTATCTGTAAATATGTTCACACCATATATCGCGACCCAATAAGGAATTTCTTGGACCACGAATGAAAAGGTTGAGGCACCGGATTGTTGATNGTTTAGTTCATGACCTATGAACTTGGTGCTGCACCGTTGCGGTGTTAAGGATCTAAGCGATACAAGCACAAGCCTTGAATGCTTAGTAGCGGGGCATCGACCCCACAAATATGCGGTTGTTTGAAGTTATCTCCCTACTTCGGGTTTGTGGAT
>PAON01000025.1:0-21757 GCA_002708495.1 Dehalococcoidia bacterium
AAATTTTGATTAGATATCGCCTCTGGTAAATCCAAAACTTTTGAAAATTCAGTCCATTGGGATTCAGATTCTATGGCTATTGCAACCCATGATTCCTCTGTGTCGGTGAGACCCCTTTTCTTATTTAGACACTGAAATATCCCATGCGGCGACATCTCTTCATCCTCGTTTCCCATCCTACCTAGAATGAAGCCATCCTCGTTGTATTTCATGATATGTGGAGCTAGAAAGTGCATCGCCCCCTCATACTGTGAAAGGTCAATATGTTGTCCTTTTCCGTAACGATCCCGGTAATCAAGTGCTGCCACTATNGACCCAAAAGCTACNGGAGGGTTGAGGAAGTCNGAATATGCCCCATAAGGTCCAGCNGGNCCTCTATCNGGCCACCCNGTGATTTCGTAAAATCCAGCCATTGCNCCNGCTAGTTGCCCAAATCCTGCGTAATTGTTATGTGGNCCATATTGNCCCATTAGNCAGGTACTAAAATAAATNACATCTGGGGCTATTNTTTTAACAGAAAGNTAGTCNAGACCCNACGATTTCATAACNCGNGGTGTGAAACTTTCTGCTATCACNTCNGGTTNCCANTNAGCTATGATATNTTTTANTANGTCTANGGATTNCGGNATTGATAAATTGACNCCNANANTCCTTTTNCTTGANTTGTAATTNCCACTAAATTGACTTCTATTTATGCCTGGTATTGCGTCCTTAAANGGNGGTGCNCCNCTTANTACNTCAGGTCTNCTTNCAGANTCTATTTTTATTACATCTGCCCCGTGGTCNGCAAAGTATTTTGTNGTGATNGGGCCGACACCAACCCATGTAAAATCTAAAACTTTTAGACCGTCAAAAAGAAGTTCTGATGTTGTTGTTTTGCACTATANANTCCCTCCTCTTCCTTAACGCTTCNATTTCNGATTTNCCTATGCCAAGACTTTTGAATATTTCTTCATTATNAGATCCAACACTNGGGGAGGGAGAGTAAACNTTTAGAGGAGTTTCNGACATCTTCATATAGGGTCCTAGATGNGTTATATCCTTACCAAATTCCGGATGATAAANATCAATCCAAAATGATCTTGCNTCTAATTGGGGNCTTTTNCTAATATCNTCNACGGTATTNCAAGGTGCCACCAAAAGCCCNGCAGANAGNGCCCTTTCAAAAATTTCNNTTTTTGTTTTTATTNAAAGNAAATCTCTCTATAGCTTTTTCAACTTTTTTNAACTCAGAGGCTTCTTTACCATTCGGGTCACTATCNGGTNTAAGNTNCCATTTANCAATATNNAAACCTAGGATCTCTTTTTCGATCTCAATTTCTTCTGACATCCACNNAATAAANCCATCAAGTGTTTTGGCCTGCGCATTCATACTTACATATCCATCAGCACATCTAAATACATGTCTTGCATCTATAGGACCNCTTTTTCTGAATGCCCCCGCCCTGGTTACATCNGTGCCGTGTAATTGAGGAAATGGCGTGGCGTTCATTAAAGTCCACATCACCGCTATTTGNTCCGATACATCTACATGTTGTCCAGTTTTACTGTTTCTACTGTGCCTTAAGGCAGCTACTGTTGCTCCAAAAGCNTGNGATCCAGCAACTAATTCGGCCTGTGGAAAGCTTATTCTTACNGGTGGACGNTCCTCGTCACCACTTACAAAAGGCATTCCNCCCATTGAACTGGTTATTANATCCGTGGATATGAAACCAGCATATGGTCCGGTTGAGCCNAAAGGCGTCATNGANGTATGCACTAATTGGGGATTTNTTTTTGNNAGNGTTTCAAATCCTANATTTAATGAATCAAGATATCCAGGCTGAAACGATTCTAATATTGCATCACTTTTGTTNACCAACTTAAGAAATATTTGCCTTCCTTCATCGGTATCAAGTGAAAGGGAAATNCCTTTTTTGTTGGAGTTATATGATGCCCAATATAGGCTTCTGNGCTTACCNTCTGAATCTTTTGTAAANGGTCCTCNGAGACNGGTTTGACTGCCACCAGGNGGCTCTATTTTGATGACTTCCGCTNCCATATCTCCCAAGAGCCGNCCGCAAATATTATGGCCNCCTTCGGTNAGATCCAAAATGGTATAAGGCAGAAGCCTTTCTTGAGTTGGAGNACANAAAGATTCCATTTCGTCGGAGACCACCATATGTGATTTAGATATCTAACTAAGCCCTNGGTAAACCTAAACCTCNATCTGCAATGATGTTTCTTTGGATTTCTGAAGTACCGGCAGCTATTGTNGATGAAAAAGAGCTCAAATACATTTTNTGGACGGCCCCTTCCAAGGGNGATAGATCTGATTCNTGTGATAANAGGCCTTTCATATCTATTATGTTCATTGCCGTATTTGCTACTCTTTGTACCAACTCAGTTCCAAATAGTTTAGACATGGAAGCCTCGGCATTTGGGACCATACCGTTGCTCTGCATCCAAGCGACCTTATATGACATAGANCTTGAAACTTCTGTTTCAATATGTCTTTCAGCAAGTCTATTTCGAACTAATTGNTTTTCAGAAAGCNGTTTGCCATTTTTATGTGCTGACTTTACATAGACTGTCAGAGATTCNAGTATTCTTCTTGCATTGGCTGAATANCCAACTCCCGANCTTTCGAAGTCTAAAGCCACNGCAAGNGTNTACCAACCGCGATTTTCTTCTCCAACTAGGTNTTTGGAAGGTATTCTGACATCTTCAAAGAAAACCTCATTGAATTCATGAGAGCCGGCCATGTTGTATATTGGCCTTACCGTAACTCCAGGTGATTTCATATCCACCATGAATAAACTAATACCCCTGTGTTTTGGAGCTTCAGGATTAGTTCTTGCCGCTAGCCANCCAAAGTCTGCGATATGAGCGGAGCTNGTCCATATTTTTGAGCCATTGATTATGTAGTCGTCACCATCTTTTTGNGCTTGTGTCTGGAGTGAGGCNAAATCTGATCCTGACCCAGGCTCACTATAAAGAGTGCACCAATAGGCATCGCCATTTCCAATAGGAGGNAGATGTTCCTTTCTTTGTTCATGGGTACCGGCAATCATCAAGGTAGGTCCGACCCAGCTAATAGCACCTGTNCCTAGNTCTGTTCCNGGAACATCCTGATAAGTCATCTCTTCCCGGTATATCAATTGCTCCATTATTGAGCGACCCTGACCCCCNTANTCTTCAGGCCATGCCATGGTCAACCAACCCTTTTCTGCCAGCTTTTTGGCCATGGATTTGGTAAACGGTAAATTTTCCTTAGAAAAATGACTTTCTGGTGATAAAGAATTCCAGTTTTCAGGCAATTCTTTATCTAAAAACTCCAGTAATTCACTTCTGAAATCTTCTTCTTTTTCTGTAAATGTATACTGCATATACCACTATTTTTGGTAAGTTCTAAATACTCTTATTCTCGCATCCTACTACACATAGATGGTTCATAGAAACAATACTTGTTTGACGAAATTAAAGTTTTCCAGGCATACCTCCGTCAACATTTATTATCTCTCCTGTGATAAATCTGGAATCGTTTGATACTAGGAATAAAACGGTATTGGCTACGTCATCGGGGTAACCTGCACCTTCTAATATTTGGATAAAATCAAAGGCCTCTTTGAGGGAATGATTTCCACCGCCGACATCGGTCAAAGGAGTTATGATTTGACCAGGTCTTACGCCATTTACTCTAATGTTGTGTTGGCCACCCATACCAGCTGCATATCTGGTAAATGCATCAACACCTGCTTTTGCTGCGTAATAGGAGGACGAAGGCCCGCGGCCTACCAGATCGTACATGTTTTTACTAAACCCTCTTTGAGCTGCTAGTGACGACATGTTTACGATTCGCCCGTTTCCTGATTCGATCAAATGGGACCATGCAGCACGACATACGTAGAATGTCCCATTCAAATTTACCGCAATGACCCTGTCCCAACCTTCATCTGTTTCGTCGGGGAAGTTACCTTTATCACCACCTCCTGCATTGTTAAAGAGAACACTTATTTTTCCGTATGTTGAGACAACATTTTCGACTACTTCATCTACTTGGCCTCTTTCCGCTACATCACATTGAAAAAATGTGGCTTCTCCACCGGAAGCTTTTATAGCAGATTCGACTTCTTTTCCCTCTTTCTCTCTTCTAGCTAAGATCGCAACCTTCGCCCCTTCTTTTGCAAACAGGTGGGCAGTTGCTTCGCCTATCCCGCTGTTTCCGCCTGTCACTATAGCTACATCGCCGTCCAGTTTGTTTGCCATCAGTATCTCCTTATTCATTTAAGTACTCCCGAAACATATAAGTCATCTATTTTTGATTCAGCCACTCCTAAAAGGTCCCCTAAAATGTATTCAGTGTGCTCTCCTAGTAGCGGGGCCCTATCAACTTTGGGTGTGACACCAGACATTGAAATCGTCTCACCGTGAACCTTCATTGAGTCGATTTCTGGGTGTGGCATATCGATAACGTGTGTGTCAGTGAAACTTTTATCCCGTTTAAGTAAGTCTTCAGTATCTTGAACCACGCCAGCGGGTACACCGTGGGATTGTAGTAGGTTCATTACCTCGTAGGCATCTTTATCCGAAGTCCAATTACTAATGCCTTCGTCCAATTCTTCTTCATTTGCTTTGCGCTGATTAAAGGTTCCGAATTTAGGTTGATTCATCCACTCTAGCTCGCCCAGACCTTTTTTTAAGTTTTGCCACTCTTCTTCAGTGCTAACTGCTATGGCACACCAACGATCCATGCCTTTGCAACGATAAACGTTATGAGGGGCCATATTTTGAGATCTGTTTCCTGGCCGATCGGGTAATTTACCGTTAGCTGTGTATTCGAGGATGCTGGTCCCTAGCAGAGATACGGTGGATTCATATTGGGCAAGGTCTATAAATTGGCCTTTACCTGTTCTGTTTCTGTACCTGATAGCAGCTAATAGGGCTATAGATGCATGATTCGGGTTACCACTAAAATCTGGGTACAAAGATCCAGTACCAACTGGCGCTTTGTCTGGATAACCGGTTATGCTGCTAATTCCTGCCCCAGCTATAATATTTATACCATTACCTCCGTAGTCCTGATGGGGTCCGTCACTTCCCATCATTGGCATACTGAGAGCAATTATGTCGGGTTTTATTTTTTTCAGATTGTCATAATCTAATCCCCATTTTCCCATTCTATCGCCCCTGAAATTATTAGTTACAACGTCGCTTATTTCGATTACCTTTTTGGCTAATGAAAGACCTTCGTCAGTATTTAAATCTAAAGTCATGCTTAACTTTGACGTATTAATATCGTTAAACACTCCGGCAACGTTTGGGCTTTCAATTCCTTCCGGTCTTGCCCCGACAACTCTTATTTCGTCTATCCTGGAACCAGACTCGATTCTGATAACTTCAGCTCCAAAATTGGCAAATACTCTGGTCGCTAGGGGGCCAGCTATCATCCATCCAAAATCTGCGATCCTTATATTTGATAACGGTAAACGAGGGCTATTCATAGCTCACCTTTGCATTTGCAGGGTTGAGCCATTCATCTAAAACTTCTTTAGTATGTTGTCCTATCTTTGGGGCATTATTTTTAATATCCCAAGGCGTTTCTGACAACTTATAAGGTGCTCCGGGATAAATGAAATCTTCTGAGCAATTATCATGTTTTACAGTCTTAAAAAAATTTCTTTCCTCAAGCTGTTTGTCTGCAATGAGGTCTGCAGCATTTTGCACAGGGACACAAAGAAGCTTGTAGCTTTGAGCTGAGTGATAGAGTTCCTGAGCTTTTAATTTTGAACAATGCTCAGCCATGACCTCATTTATGTGATTCTGGTTTTTTTGTCTTATTTCTGGATCCAAATATTTGGGATCTCTTAAATCTTGTTGGCTGTCATGATCTTCTAGCCATTGCAAGAATCTTTCCCACGCTCCAGGCGGCGCCAAATGTGCCGCATAAGATACCCATCCATCCAGACATTTGTATAAAGTTTTTGGGTAGGTCGGTAAGGTTTCATCAGCTGCAGGGACAGAAAATGGATGATTCAATCCGGTTCGTTGACGGTTTAGATTTTGCCAGATGTAGTAATTAAGATTTGCTGTTTGAAGAGTAGCCATGGAGGTACATTCTTGCATGGATACTTCAATGTCTTTTCCTTTTCCCGTCAAATCACGGTCTAGCAGGGCAACCAGTGTTCCTGTGGCACCCTGCATAGAAACCATGTGATAGGCCTGCTCTCCACCCATCTGATTGGGTGGGTCTTCTGGGAAACCTGTAATTGCCATAAGTCCACTCATCGCCAATGCCACAATATCTGTGGCTTTGTATTCGCTGTATGCACTATTTGAAGAGAAAGCTCGAATCACTGTATGAATGAGTTTGGGATATTTGGAGCGAATTTCATTTTTCCCTAATTTCACATCAACAATTTTGGAATCGGGTTCAGTAGTGATCAATACATCGGCAACTTTCAGTAAATCAAAGAATTTATCTCTCCCATACTTTGACTGCAAATTTAAGAAGACGCTTCGTTTGTTGGTGTGAAAATGCCATCGATACAAACTATTATCGATATGTTTTTCACCTTTATAAAAAGGTGCGTAATTTTCACTCTCTGCTGTGCCAGAATTTTCAATGCGGATTACGTCTGCACCCAAATCAGCTAATAATTTGGCGCAGTAGAACCCAGATGGACCAGTGAGGTCTATCACTTTGACTCCATCTAACACTTGATCTGGGGTTGGATCGTGATTTTCGTTCAACAAAATGGGTGTCTACCAAGTATCGATATAAGGACGTTTTTTCTCTGTACGAGCAGGGGTGGGTGGCAAGCTTTTTAAGCCAGTGACGAGCCATTTTCGAGTGTCTGCAGGATCTATGACGTCATCTATTCCAAAGTAACTTCCAGCGTTTACCGCTTTGGCTCTCTCATAACTTTTCTCGACCATCCCTTCGTATTCTTTTATACGTTCCTGAGGGTCTTCAATTGCTTCTAATTCTTTTCGATAACCGAGTTTTACAGCCCCTTCAATATTCATTCCTGCAAATTCTGCAGTAGGCCATGCTACTGTAAAGAATGGTACTAGTGACCCTCCACCGCACATAGCTTGCACTCCGAGGCCATATGCTTTTCTGATTATCACGCCAAACATGGGAACCGTTAAATTAGCTCCCGTATTGAACAATCGTCCGCAATGTCTAACCAGGGCAGTCTTTTCCACCTCAGGCCCCACCATTAAGCCGGGGCAATCCATAAGGCTTACGATGGGTAAATCGAATGCGTCGCAGAGTTGAAGAAATCTGGCGGCCTTATCAGAGGCATCACTATCGATCGCTCCCGCCAAATGATGAGGATTATTCGCGATCAATCCCATTGGTTTTCCCTCAATCCTTATTAAAGCGGTGAAGATTCCTATACCAAAATCTTTTCGTATTTCTAAAACTGAATCTTTGTCTGCAATGGTTTCTATAATGGATCTCATGTCATAGATTCTTTTTCTATTTTCGGGAACTGAGTGTCTAAGAGCTCGTTGATCGTTTTCTTCCCATTCTTCAGTAGAACCTTGAAAGTAGGAGATATATTTTTTTGCTACTTTTACTCCTTCCGCTTCATCTTTAACGAGAATATCAACAACGCCGTTCGGTACCTGAAAGGACAGAGGTCCTACTTCTTCAGGTGTATAGACACCTAGACCTCCGCCTTCTATCATCGCCGGCCCTCCCATAGCTATAGTGGTGTCTTCCGCAGCGATAATAACGTCACAACATGCGACTAGGGCGGTATTTCCTGCAAAGCAGCGCCCGGAGACGACTCCTACCATTGGAACAAGCCCGCTTAATCTGGACCAAGTCGTAAAAGTGGTGGTATCCATTCCAATACCTCCCATTTTATCGGTATCCCCTGGGCGACCTCCTCCACCTTCCCCAAACAGCACTACTGGTAATCTAAATCTGTGAGCAAGCTCATAGACCCTATCTTGTTTATAGTGATTTCTGTTACCTTGCGTTCCCGCGAAAACAGTGTAGTCATAGGATACTGCCAGACACCTAGAATCTTTTTCTGTAAACATATCGCCATTAACTGTCCCTACCCCGCATATTAGCCCGTCTGCGGGAGTGTTTATTCGCAGCCAATCTTCATCTCTTCTTAGTCGCTGAGCTGCCACGGCAAGAGAACCGAATTCTACAAAACTATCGGGATCACAAAGGTCGGCTATGTTTTCTCTAGCCGTTCGCTGCCCTTTGCTTCGACGTCTGTCAACAGCACTGGGCCTATTTTCATCAAATATGTGGGATCGTCTTTCATTTAGTTCTTGCAAATCAGACCNAATATAATCTGGGTCCAATTCTTGGTTGAGGTCCTTNGAAGATACAGATACGTCNGATTCTTCTATATGGAAAAGAGGGTAATTTTCCCGAATTGTATCGCCNTCATTAATTGTTATACNTCTAATTATTCCGCTGATGTTGCTAGTGACCATGTGTTCCATCTTCATGGCTTCCATGACTAGTAATTGTTGACCTTTTGTTACTTCTTGTNCCAGATCAACGTCTATGCTTATGACAGTTCCTTGTATAGGTGCAACCACATTTACAGTNCCATCTGGCCCTTGTGGTGTTGTTAGTNNAGNTTCTGATTCTTGTTGAGTAGATTTTACTTGTTGATCGTAATCAAACAGAGCTAACGGATCCTTCGTTTTTAGATTGGCTCCTGCAAATCCCTCATCAGTTTTGAGTGGTTGGCTGGTGTTGGCTTCTCCAGTAGACGATGATTCGTCTGGAATTAATTCAGCCAAGTTATCATCAAGGAAAAGGGTATTTATATTTCCGGATATAAATTCAGGGTGAGACAGAAGGTTCAAATGAAATTCGATATTGGTTTCAACTCCTTCTATGTCGAACTCNGATANTGCTCGTTTTGANCGATTTACAGCATCAAGGAAATTGTCGGAATTTGAATGGCATATGAGTTTTGCAATAAGAGAATCAAAAGCCATTGTGGTTTCATAGCCTGAATAGCCAAATCCGTCAGTTCTTATCCCTAGCCCACCGGGTGCACCATATTTAGTAATTTTNCCCGTGGAGGGTTTTATTTGACCTGTGTTAGATATAGTTTCGCAGTTAATTCTGTTTTGTATCGCGTATCCTCTCACTGAGGGAGGATTGTCGGGATCAAGTCCTATATCACTTAAGGTAGACCCGTCGGCCAATCGGATTTGAGACTGNACGATATCTATTCCTGTTATTTCTTCGGTAACGGTGTGTTCGACCTGTAATCTGGCATTTCCTTCAATGAACACAAACGAGTCGTATTCAGATCCACCACTTTGGTAAGCNAAAAATTCGAAGGTGCCTAAATTACAATANCCGACGTCNACGGCAAGGNTGATAGCTGACTCGATAATTTGGTCACGAAGANTTTGCGTAATAAAAGGTGCAGGNGCAATTTCCACCAATTTTTGATAGCGGCGTTGTATGCTGCACTCCCTTTCCCAGAGATGCGTCACATTGCCAAAATTATCTCCAATTATCTGAACTTCAATATGCCTAGCATTTTCTACAAGTTGTTCGGCATATAAATCACCATTTCCAAAACTTCTTTTTGCTTCAGATTGGCATCGCTTAAATAANCTTTCTACTTCAGATGGATTCTTAATTGCTCTAGTTCCTCTTCCGCCTCCTCCTGCTATGGCTTTAAGCATCATACCGCTACCTTCTTCAAGGTTGCTAAAAAAATCTTTTGCAGATTCAAGTGTGATCGGACCTTCTAGTCCCGCTGGTGTTGGTACGTTTGACTTTTGCGCAGCTAATCTAGCTTTNCCCTTATCTCCAAATAGCTCCAGCATTTCCACACTTGGCCCTATGAAAACGATTCCTTCTTCTTGGCATTTTTTTGCAAATCCAGGGTTCTCNGCGAGAAATCCGTATCCAGGATGGATCGAGTCTGCACCAGATTTTTTAGCTATTCCCACTACTTGTTCTATATCTAGATATGCGGCTACTCCTTCCCCATCCAATCCAAAAGATTCATCCGTTGATTGAACGTGAAGTGATGAAGCATCATCTTCAGAATAGATTGAAACAGTCGTAATATTCATGTCTGAGGCGGCTCTTGCAATTCGGATTGCAATTTCTCCGCGATTAGCTATAAGTATTTTTTTTANCGTCATATAAGTACCTTATGTTTTGGTAATGGCCGACATTTTACTTCAGTTTCTATTTTTTTTTGTTTNCGGATCTCATAAAAGGTTTTTCAGGACTTTTTTTNTGATTGAAATAGTACAACTGGTTCTCTGGTATTATTCGCCAAAGTCTAAGTTAATTTTCTAAAGCATCAAGGAGGGGGAGAATGATTACCAATTTCGATAGTCTTTATGCCGGACATGTAGATTTGGCGAATGTTGGGTATGCCGGGACACCTGTGAACGACCGGACATTTGGTAACGAATATCTTGTTTCAGCATTCGATAAGGCTACAGAAATAGCCCAAACTATGGACCGATGTGGGTATGACACATTTTGGATGGCTGAACATCATTTTCAACCTGAAGGTTACGAATGTCTGCCAAATGTTCTCATGATGGCATTACATCTGGCACATTTAACGAAGAATATTAGATTGGGTTGCGGGTTCAATATTGCTCCTATGTGGCATCCTCTGAGACTTGCAGAAGATTATGCTACTGCCGATGTGCTGACTGGAGGAAGGGTAGTGTTTGGTGTTGGTAGGGGATACCACACCAGGGAAGTTGAAACCTTTGGTTCTCCCCTTCTAGATCAACCGGCCAACAGAGAGTTGTTTGAGGAACAGGTCGATATAATATTTGAGGCCTTTAATAAGGATTCCTTTTCCCATAAAGGTTCCTACTACACCATACCGCCCGAGGTTCCCTACAGAGGCTATGAGTTAAAAGAAATCACATTGGTGCCGAGACCAGTAAATCGACCTGTAGAATGCTGGCAACCTATTCAAAGTGCCACACCCCGTGGATTAGATTTCATGGCGAAGCATGGAATGAGCGGAATTATAGGGGGAGGAAGTTCTGAAGGAGGGGCTATGGATAAAGCGGTAGAAGGATTTAGGGACGCCTATTCCAGGATAGGGGTGGATACGGAACTCGGGGAGAATTTGGCGATAGGATTTCATTTTCATATTGCGGACACGAAAGAGCAAGCCATGAAGGAAGTCGGTAATTTTTACGAAGAAAATCTAAAAATGTTTGGCCCCCTCCGACTGGTGAAAGCTTTGAGTGATGATCAGATCACTGCTATGGGCAATCCGGAAACAGCACTCAAGGCTGGATTGCCAACGATAGAGGATGCCGTCGAGGCTGGCGGCGTACTTGCTGGCCCACCCGATTTAATTATNGAACAATTGAAATCACTAGAGAAAAAATATCCCGGTCTGAATAGAATCAGCGTTAGCCACCCGGTTGGCACCCCGAAAGCAATGATAATTGAGCAGCTTGAACGATTTTCAGAGGAAATTATGCCAGCCTTTAAAGGGTCGGTTGCTGAAATGGTGTCGGGAGATTAACCGGTTACTTTTGGAGCCTACTTTGAGTTGTCCAATCTAACCTCGATATTGCCTGCTCTTTCTTCTTGAAGGAGTAGGCTAATCCTGGAATCCTTGTTTTCCCATCCTCTGTTCATTGCAGCAGTTAGTTCATTGTAAGCATGACTTGCTGCCTCCATAGGAACATCATATTCGCGCCCAAGCTCTAGCGCTAATGAAACATCTTTTCTTGCTAACTTGAGAGCAAAATTGGGTGGGTCAAATTTACCTTGTAAGTAAGTGTCAGGTAATGTGACATTGAGTAAATTACCCCTCCCGACACTTCCATTCTTTATACATTCGAATAAGCTTTCCGGATCAACGCCGGCTTTTACTCCAAGAGTTAGGCACTCAGATATGATCATTTGCATTCCATAGCCGATGGTGTTGTGCATCAATTTACATATACTGCCAGAACCGATAGAACCGGTATAGCTCACTTTATCCCCAAAAGAATCTAAGACCGATTTTATTTGATTGAAAATGCTTTCGCTTCCTCCAACCATGATTGCCAGTTTACCTGTTTGAGCTCCTTTCACACCTCCACTGACCGGGGCATCCAACACAGAGGTGCCTTGCTTTGCGAATTCTTCAGATAATTCCCTAATCAGAGTAGGAGAGCTTGTACTGAGATCTATCCATATTGATCCGCTCGACACCCCTTCTATTAGCCCGTTCTCGCCCATGGATACTGATTTAACCTCAGGTGGGCCGGGGAGTGAAGTGAAGATTACATCAACTGATTCTGCCAATTCTTTAGGGGTATCGGCCCATTCAGCCCCTAATTCCAAAAGATTTGTCGCAGCCGCTCTATTTATATCGTGAACTACCATGTCATAGCCTGCTTTGGCTATATTCATAGACATACCGCCTCCCATGTTTCCGAGCCCGATGAATCCAATTTTAATTTTTTCCATACCGATTTTCTCCCTTTGTCGATCTTTAGATAAATCCTTGTGAAAAAAAAGAATACAATGTCGGCGCGAGTTTATCAGGCTTGGAGTAAATAGGGATTGCTTGCAAGCGTAGTTGGGGGTATTTAATGCAGGAAAAGCTGCAAATAGGCAATTTAGAGATTCTGTCACTGATGGATATGGTTCCGCCTTCCCGGTCTCCCGAGGATTTTTTCCCAGATGTGGACATAGCACAATGGGAGCCTTATAGGAGCGAAGTTTTAGATAAAGGTATGGTTCAGCTTTACTATGGATGCTTTGTTGTTAGGTCAAAAGGAAGCATAGTGCTGGTTGATACAGGGATAGGTCCTGGGCCTCACGCTACCCGAGGGGACAAAAAAGGTGATCTGTTAAATGATCTTGGAAGGCAGGGTATCAAACCAGAGGACATTGATATAGTGGTGCATAGCCATCTACATATCGATCATGTCGGTTGGAATTTGGACCTTTCTTCAGATCCACCCCGCCCGTATTTTCCAAATGCGAGATATTTGGTTCCATCTATAGACTGGAATTATTTCACCAAGCCTGAGAATCTAATTAATGCTCCATGGGTAAGTGAAAATGTTATCCCGTTGAAGGCCTTGTCTTTGATGGATCTTTTTGGTGATGGATTTAATGTCACTGACGAGATAACTTCCCTCCTAACCCCCGGGCATACCCCTGGACATATGTCATTTTTATTGAACTCTGGCGGACAGAAAGCAGTTATTGTTGGGGATGCGATTCACAGCAAAGTCCAAATAAGTGAGCCATCGTGGTGTGCGGGAGTAGACGTCGATAAGACAGCCAGTGAAAGAAGTAGACGCGATCTTATACAGCGGTCAGTTTCACAAGGCATGATCATAGCAGCGGGGCATTTCAATCCCGATGAACATTTCGGAAGAGTACATCAACATGATGATGTTACGACTTGGCAAACTGTATAGACAATACATTGGGAGGTATGGAATGAATAGACTTGAAGGTAAGGTGGCCCTTATTTCAGGGGCAGCGAAAGGTCAAGGTGCTGAAGAAGTTGCTCTTTTTGCCGCAGAGGGCGCTCAAGTTATATTTGGAGATATATTGGATGATTTGGGTTTAGAAGTTGAGAAAAATATTGCTGCTTCTGGTCAGAATGCCAAGTATATGCATTTGGATGTAACCAATGCCCAGGATTGGGAGAAATCTATAAACCTGGCGGAATCTGAGTACGGTAAATTAGACATCCTAGTTAATAACGCAGGCATAGCACTGCCGCAAGATTACCTTGACGTTTCTTCGGAGGATTGGGATCGGACAATGGAAATTAACNCCAAAGGTGTGTTTTTAGGAATCAAATATGCCGTGCCAGCAATGCAAAGAGCCGGAGGCGGGNCTATCGTGAATATTTCCTCAATAGCAGGTATTGTAGGTCGGCCATTATCTTCACCTGCATACGCGGCATCTAAGGGAGCTGTTAGGGTGCTGACTAAATCTACTGCTGGCCGATTTGCATCTGAAAACATAAGATGTAATTCTGTCCATCCGGGACCAATCAACACTGACATGATTAGATCTGTCACGCATTCTGTCGATCCAGAATCAAGAGTTGGCTCAATACCACTTGGCCGTATCGGACAATCAATTGATGTGGCTTATGGAGTTTTATACCTTGCTTCTGACGAATCCTCATTTGTCACTGGCATAGAGTTGGTCATAGATGGNGGGGTAACAGGTATAAGGGAATAAGAGATATTTAAAAACTTTCCAAAAGGAGAATCATGTCTTTTGCGNATGTAAATGGNGTCTCAATGTACTATGAGGTGCATGGGGAGGGGTCTCCCGTTGTCTTTGCTCATGGGTCCGGAGGAAATCACATTTCTTGGTGGCAGCAAATTCCTTATTTCTCCAAATACTATAAGTGTGTTATTTTCGATCACCGGACCTTTGGTAGGACGCCAGATGAGCCTGAACCCAAAGGAAGAACCGCTTTTGCAGATGATTTAGAAGGCCTGCTCGACCATATTGGTATAGACAGAACGGCTATCGTGGCCCATTCCATGGGGGGTCGAACTGCATCAGTATTCTCAATGAGAAACCCGGAACGTGTATCAGCATTAGTTCTCTCTGGTACTAATGGAGGATCGGATAATGAAGAGTCGAGGGAAGTGCGGAGAAAACACAAAGCATCGCCACCTTTTTTGCCAGAAGGGGCAATCAAAGCCCTATCCCCCGAATTTTCAGAAAGATTTCCTGAGAAATCATTATTGTACAGGCAGATCATGAGGATGAATCCACGGCATAGTCCCGATTTTCTTGCCCCCAGACCTAATCATAACGGTTCCACTGATGGAAGGTTCAGGGATTTAGGAATACCAATGCTTTTTATGGTGGGTAAAGAAGACAAGTTGGTCCACCCTAAAACTATAGAAATAGCTTCCTCGTTAATTCCCCATTCGGAATTAATCATGGTAGATCGGGCTGGTCATTCTGTTTATTATGAACGACCGGAGTTATTTAATGATTTAGTTCATAAATTCTTGAAAATTAATTTAACTTCGTAAACAANTGTAAAAGGGAATTAAAATGGAATTTGGATTTTATTTGCCGACTCANGGGCCACTCGCTANGAGAGACCCAATATTGAAGATTGCCTCTCACGCTGAAAACATAGGATTNGACTCAATGGTCGCGGGCGATCACGTGATAGCTCCGATAAACCCNGAATCCCAGTACCCGTACTCTGTTGGGTCAGAGGTGCCATGGGATAGTTCTGGAGAGCATTTAGAAATGATTGCAGAGCTGGCATTCCTCGCTGGGGTTACAAGGAATGCGAAACTCGTAACCAGCGTGATGATTGTGCCCCATAGGAATCCTGTCTTAACTGCTAAAATGTTATCTACCATAGATGTGCTTTCCGGGGGAAGGTTAGTAGTAGGGGTTGGGGTTGGCTGGCTTGAAGAGGAATTTGAATCCTTAGATACACCTCCATTTAATCGCCGTGGCAAGGTGACTGACGAGTATATAAGTATTTTTAAGAAATTATGGAGTGAGGAGGAGCCTTCCTATGACGGGGAGTTTTATTCTTTCAAACCGCTTCAATTCTCTCCCAAACCAATACAAAAACCAGGCCCCCCGATTTGGGTCGGAGGCCAAAGTAGAGCAGCTATCCGAAGAGTAGTTAAAATGGCAGATGCATGGCATCCGGTAGGTGCTAATCCAGCCTCTCCGCTTGAGCCTTCAGAAATGTCTGTTGAGATAGATTATATGGATGCATATTGTGAAAAAATCGGGAGAGACAGATCGGAAATATCCATAGTTTTAAAGGCACCGGTATATGACAAAGAAAATTCCTTCGGTGGCAACAGACGGCGGTTTTCTGGGAACCCAGAACAAATAGTGGCAGACATAAAAGAGTATGAGAACCTAGGTGTGAGCCATATCGTTTTGGACACCCGATCTTCTGACTTGAATAAATCATTGGAGAAAATGGATTGGCTATCTGAAGAAGTAATGTCCTCTTTCAGATAAATAGTGCTCCTACATTGTTGAAGTTCTACTCAGGTGCCGTTCAATTTGGAAAACAAAAGGGATTTATAAAAATATGAAATATATTTATATGTTCGGGTTATCCATTTTTCTCGTTGGTCTAATGTCGGTGGCCGGATGGCTTATGGTGAAATTAATTGATATCGTTTCGTGATATAGATATTTTTAAGGCGTCAGGAAGACGGGCGTTTTAGAATTTGAGCTTTCGGAACCGAGGGTTTTCCGAGGTTCCTGACAATTCGATTTCCGTAATTATTTCTTTCACTACTTTCATCTCGATATCGGTTTTGTTAGGAAAGTAGTATTGGTTTACCCAGATTCCCCCCAAAACAGCAACAATTTCTAGATTGTCGTCAATGACCATATTGGGTTGGTCCTCTGAGGGCAACTTGGAGGTAATCGCCCAATAATCGTGAACAGGTTTTTCGAAATATCCTGTTACAAAATTAGATAATCTATGTTTTTCAATATCCTTTGTTCGTATACCGTTGCCGGACCAAATATAAATATTGTGACCTCTATGGGTCAGACATTGAAATAACTCTCCGACATGGGGTCTGAGTGATCCGTCGACTCCCAATATTGTGTAATCGGTGTCAAAAAATATGTTCAATTTGATGTTCTATGCGTGGACCCCACCAGGGTTCAAAATTTCCCTAGCGATAACCATTTTTTGAACCTCAGTTGGACCTTCCCCGATCCTACGGATTCGCGCCTCTCTATACCACCGTTCTAACGGAAGCCATTCTGTTACACCCATTCCTCCGTGAACTTGTATTGCTCGGTCAACTACGTTACCCAAGGTTTCGGCAGAATGTATTTTAGCCACAGAAGCTGCCTGTCTGAAGTCTTCTCCGTTATCGAATTGCCAGGCAGCTTCCCAAACAAGCCACCTACAAGCCCTTATTTCTATTTCACTATCAACTAACATCCATTGAATTGCCTGCCGGGATGCCAGNGGGGCCCCGAAAGTTTCCCTTGTCTTGGAATATTCCACTGCCATTTTATGGGCNGCAACNGCTACTCCNAAGTTAGATGCNGAATAAGGTATTCNCGCTCTAGCCAATAATTTATTTGCAAGTAGATCCCATCCTCCGTCAACCTCACCNAATACGTTTTCACTTGGGACCCGCAAATCATCAAAAAACAGTTGGCCTGGGTAATATGCTCTCATTACAGGCACGGGNTCTACTGTAAGGCCGGGCCANTCATTCTCNACTATGAAAGCGGTTATNCCTCTCCTGCTTTCTGGGTCCGTCCGTGCAAANACGATTCCCCAATNCCCCCATGGGGANCCACTTATGAATATCTTACTTCCATTTATGATCCAGTCGTCCCCATCTCTTTTGGCATGAGTTTGTATNGCNCTGGCCGGGTCGGAGCCGCCNCTGGGTTCTGTAATTGCAAACCATCCTTTCAGTTTGTGTTCCACAGTGGGCAGGCCATATTTTTTTATCTGATATTCGTCTCCAGCCCATATAATTTCCGGAGGGGCATCACCCATTGTTCCATACGCAGGACAATAGAGACCGGCCGCGTGCTGAACCATTTCCTCGCTAATAACCGCATTTGCAAATAGAGAAAGACCTGCTCCGCCGTGTTTTTCAGGAACGGCTAAACACCATAGGCCCATTTCCTGTGTTTTTTGCGAAAGCCTTGAAAAATCGTTTTCAGGGATGGTTATAGAATCGTGAGGTATTTTTTGTTCCAAGGGAATTATTTCATTTTTGTTGAAATCCCTGACTAGGTTTCTTGTTAGACGTAATTCCTCGGGTAGTTCATATCTTTCTGTCATATTGGTTTGGTACCTTAGCTAATGTTATTTTCCTTTGAATATTGGTTTTCTTTTCTCTGCGAAAGCCTTTGGGCCTTCCACGGCATCTTCTGTGGTTTTTAAGAGAGATTGCATCATCACTTCCATTCTAAGCCCTTGTTCTAACTGCATGTATTGGCTTTTTACTGCTAATTCTTTGATAGCTCTGACTGCTAAGGGTCCGTTATCACAGATTATTGATGCCCGTCTTTCAGCTTCACTCATCAGTTCTGAAGTGGAGACTATTTCGTTTATCAAGCCGTATTTGAGGGCTTCTTCTGCAGATAAACGCTCTCCACTTAGCAATAACCACATAGCTATAGGGTAGGGTAGTTGTCTTAATGTCCTTTGGGTGCCCCCATTTCCGGGCAAGATACCTCTTTTTACCTCAGATAGGCCGAATGAGGCATTTTCTGTTGCTAGCCTTATGTCTGTTGCCATTAAAAGTGTCATTCCGCCTGCAAGGCAGTACCCGTTGACGGCAGCTATTACAGGCTTCCATACTTCCAACCCTCTGTTAAGTATTTGCTCTTCCTGAGTTTGCCATAATTCCCATTTTTCCGGATTTCTTGGGATAGTTTTTTTTAAGTCTGCTCCTGCTGAGAATGCTTTATCTCCTGCACCAGTGATTATCGCGCACCAGATATTAGGATCGTCTCTAATTTCTATCCATGCCTGCGATAATTCGCTATATGTCTCGGGGTCCATTGCATTCATAGCTTCTGGCCTGTTAATGGTTAAATAGGCAGTTTTATTTCGTTTTTCAAATATTAGAGCCACTGTTTCTTCCCTTTATTTGGGTGAGATTTAAATGATATTGGTGATTGTATCCAATTTAATGTCNAATACGTCATTTTTCTATGAGTAGACCCTATCGATCGGTTCAAGTGGGGTGGTGCCTTTTTCNATAAGCGAATCNATCGTCGANGTATCTCTTGCGAGTAAGTCTGAAAGNATAGGCAGGCTGTGCTCAGNGAACNTCGGAGCTCTCANACCCAAATTCGTCGANGATTTAGTGAATTTNAAAGGTANCCCTGGGCTGGTNTACTCGCCCGCGTCNGGATGNTNAACAGTGTCCAAGTATTTTCTTNCAGAAANGTGAGCATCNGAGAGTATGTCAGAGGCTTTAGCCACGATTCCAGCTCGTATACCTCTGGTTTGCATTAAATTCATAGCTTCTTTGTTANTTNTGCTNTTGGTCCAACCAGTTATTTCCNATTCTATTTTTTCCCTATTTAATCTTCGCGAACTCACTTCAAATAAGTTTTTGTCATTTTTCAATTCAGCAGATCCAATTACTTCACACAATGTCTGCCATTCATGATCTGACTCAATTGAGATCGCAATCCAGGAATCATCACCTTTGCATTGGAATATTCCATGTGGAAAGAAGACTGGATGATCGTTGCCGATTCTTTTTGGTTCTTTTCCAGTGAATTGGTACTCTATGAAATACTCACCGATCACTGACATTGTTGCTTCTCTTAGAACAATCTCTAGATGCTGTCCTTCGCCTGTTTTGTATCTACGGAAAAGAGCCGCCATTATTCCAGTGGCTACATGGAATCCAGAATTATGATCTGCGTAGAAATTACCTGGTTTGTGAGGTTGGCCATTTTTGTATCCTGTTATCGACGAAAGGCCTCCCAATGCATCTGTACCCGGTCCGAATGAAATGTAATTGCTCCATGGCCCTTCAAGTCCCAAAGCCGGCATAGATACCATTATNACGTCAGGCTTCACTGCTCTAAGATCCTCATAGGCGAGACCTAAATTCCCCATAACTCTTGGGCTGTAGTTTTGGATCACTATGTCACTGACACTTACTATTTCTTTGAACAATTCTTTACCTGTTGCATGTGTCAAATCTATAGCTATGCTNTTCTTGGCCCTGTTTACTTCATTGAATGTACNGACTTTGTTATANGCNCTGCCTTCTCCGTCGTCACCATGCATTGCAATGTTTCCAATAGCCCTGCCCCAAGGCAGTTCCACTTTGAGTATTTCAGCGCCCATGTGACCCAGTATTCGGGTTGCTACAGGGCCAGCAATAACATTAGTAAGGTCAGCAATCCTGATGTTAGATAACGGAGTTGGTTTTGGCATTTACAGAACACCTTTGGTTTTCAAATCAGTTATTTTTGAGGCACATATTTTNAGATCTTTTTCATATATNTCGTGATTATTTTGTCCCAGTANTGGGGCAGGTAATGCCTCCCAATCAGCTGTTTTTAGCCTAAATGGTGAAGTTGGGTACGATATTTTNCCGACNACTTCATGNTCTATTGGGGTAAAAAATTTNCTATGNTCGTTTTGGGGATCTAACATGGTTTCTTCAATTGACTGAACCATAGTAAAAGGGACCCGCACTTCTTGAGCGAGAGTCTGAATTTCCTCGCGAGTGTGGTCTTGCAACCATTCGGTTANAAGGCCGTCAATCTCATCAGCGTGTTCTCTCATTCTGCTCATAACCTCATCATCTGCTAATCGTTCGTTTCCNGTCAGGAAGCCTATCCCTTCTGGATTACTGGGAGAATAATGCACATGTACCCATCCATCCTTACAAGGCAATAGNGTAGANGGATAGGCCNCGGTTGGNTCTCGAGTTATGAGTCTGGTACCAGCTCTAGTCGGGTCGGANCCGGTTTTATGATATGTTTGGAAATAAGCGACTCCGTCAAAGGTACTGGTTAGAGCCTCAGTTGCTGACACATCTATGTGGTCCCCATGGCCTGATAGTGACCTAGCAAGAAGTGCGGCTATTATGGACATGGAACCGGCCAAACCACATTGGTACTCTGCTTGCCTACCTCCAGCTTTCATTGGCTCTTTATCCTCGTCTCCAGTCAGGTGCATGTAGCCGCTCATGGCGTAAGACACAATGTCTGAGCCTTCAAAGTTGCTGTATGGGCCAAACTGGCCGAAATAGGTTAGAGAACACATTATCAACCCGGGANTTGATTTAGATAATTCTTCGTATCGAAATCCCATACGACTCATTAATCCCGGTTTGAAATTTTCAACTAGTATGTCCGATTCANTGCACAGTTTTAGGAAAATATCTTTGGCTTCTGGATTCGTGACATCTAGGGTGATGCTTTTTTTACCGGCGTTAAGGTATAGATGTGGCGCACTCGTTTCTATGTTGGGCTTGTTGTTAAAGAATGGACCGAAAGACCTGCATACATCACCAATCTCTGGTATTTCGACTTTAATAACATCGGCCCCGAGGTCTCTTAATACTTTGGTGCAATAACCTCCAGCGTAGCCACTACTAATATCTAATACTTTTATTCCGCTTAAAGCTGGTTCAGATTTTGCTGCGGTATTCATTAGCCTTCCAAAGAGATGCTTATTGTAGTAATTCTTATCACTGGTGCTAAATGATAATTAAATTCATCTGACATTATAATCCGAGTAAAGTTTTGAATTCGAGGAGGCCTACTAGTGGGTATGCATATTCCAAAATTTGGTTTGAACAGAAACGACACAAGCTCAATATCAGCTTTTGCCACTGATGTGGCAAGGGCAGAAGAAGTGGGTTGGGATTGCGCATTTCTTCCTGACTCTCAGTTGCGCCGGCGAGATACCTATGTTTTGCTTTCAGCTGCGGCTCAGTCTACGTCGGAAATAACGATTGGGACATTGCTAGCAAACCCAGTAACTCGACACCCCTCGGTAACAGCCTCAAGTATAGCTACAGTGGCTGAATTGGCTCCCAATAGGACCATTTTGGCAATGGGTATAGGAGATACAGCGGTGCGGTTAGCTGGGCTACGCCCTGCACGAATTAAGGAGCTAGAAAATAGTGTTCACATGATGAAGGCGTTGTTAAACGGTGAACCTGTTGATGTAGGAGCAGTACAACCCGCCAGATTACCATTTCCCCAGGAAGTGCCAATATGGCTTGCAGCAGGGGGTCCTAAAACTTTGGAAATGGCAGGTTCTTGTGCAGA
>PAON01000026.1:0-18100 GCA_002708495.1 Dehalococcoidia bacterium
TTTTCAAGAAATGGGAGCAATTCCTCTAGGTTGGTTATTTTTTCTGAGGTAATGAGGATGTACGGCTCATTAAGCTCTGTGACCATTCTCTCTTGATCAGTTACGAAATAAGGGGATAAATATCCCCTGTCTATTTCCATGCCTTCTACGTATTCCACTTCATAATCTTGGCCCCGTGATTCTTCGACAGTGACGACGCCATCTTTTCCAATCTTACTCATTACTTGCCCTATCAATTGGCCCATTTTTTCATCATGCGCTGAGAGCACGGCTACCTGAGAAATTTGTTCGTCTCCGGCAACATCCTTCGAGATAGTTATTAATTCTTTTGTTATTACGCCGACTACTTCGTCAATACCTCTCTTCAGCGCCATTGGGTCAGCGCCTGCCGCTATATTCTTGAAACCGTTCTTTAATATAGCCTGGGCTAAAATAGTCGATGTGGTGGTACCATCTCCGACATCGTCATTTGTCTTCGAGGCCGCCTCCTTAAGCAACTGTGCCCCCATATTGGGAAACGGTTCCCGCAATTCAATCTCTTTGGCAATGGTTACTCCATCACTACATACCTGAGGAGGTCCGAATTCTTTTGCTAAGATTACATTCCGACCACTTGGTCCTAAAGTTATACCCACGGTGCGGGCCATAAGATCGATTCCTTCCATCAACTGAGATCGGGCATCGTCTTTAAATTGGAATTGTTTTGGCATTATTAAACCTCATTAATTTCTTTTAGTCGGCACCTTATATGATACTAAAACTTAGGCGAGAACTTAAATTTTTGCGTCATCTAGGGCCTTTTTTACAGCTACGGGGGACATTGGTAATTCTCGCATTCTTACTCCAGTGGCATCATATAAGGCATTGGCCATTGCGGCCAGCGGTGGTACTAGAGGAGATTCTCCTACCCCTCTCACACCAAAAGGGTGCCCAGGGTTAAATACCTCTACGACCACAGGATCTATCATAGGCAGGTCTAAACTTGTGGGCATTCTGTAATCCAAAAGGCTCGCATTCATGACCTTACCGTCGTCGCTCATAAAGTATTCCTCGTTCAAAGCCCAGCCAATCCCTTGTGCGGTGCCTCCCTGTATTTGACCTTCGACATAGTCCGGATGAATTGCCTTACCTACGTCGGTGAAGGGGGTGCACCGAAGGATTGTTGTCTTGCCGGTTTCCTCATCTACTTCTACATCTACAAGCATCGCTGCGAATGACCCACCTACGCCTCTAGGGTTGACTCCGGCACTACCAACAATGGGTCCACCTGTACCATTGGAAGCCGCTGCAATTTCTTTAAAGGTGAGTTTGAGTTCAGGGTCGGATTTGTGTTGGGCTATCCCGTCGGCATATTCGACTTCCTCTTCTTTTGCGTCCCATACCAAACTAGCTCTCTTTAACATTTCTTTTTTAACTTCTTGTGCCGCTTCAAATGCAGCCCAACCAGACTTAAAAGCAACCCCACTGCCACCGGTTACCGATGTATATCCTATCGAATCAGTATCTGCCACTTGTGGGTTGACGTCCTCCACTGGTATAGAAAGAACTTCGGCCAGTTGCTGTGATATTGCAGTTCTAGAACCCCCAACATCGACAGAACCTTCTGAGAGATTGACTGCTCCATCCGGTGTAACTGTGGCAACGCATGCGGCGGGCCCAGTGTTATTTCTCCAATACCCGAAGGCTATTCCTCGGCCTCTTAACTTACCTTCAACCTTTTCCAAAGGTGTTTGGTAATGGTCATGGTTTTTCACGATCTCTGAAAGCTCGATCATTCCAATCTTGCCGTTCACAACCCCGTCTGATCTTCTTGTACCTTCCTTCGCGGCATTTAACAATCGGAGGTCAATCGGGTCAATTTTTAGCTTTTCCGCGATCTCGTCTATAATAGTTTCCACAGCTAAGGCACCTATTGGAGCACCGGGAGCACGGTATGCCGTAGTCTTAGGTTTGTTGTCGACCACATCATATCCATCCAGCTGGAGATTCTCGATGTCATAAGGGGAAAGCATACATGCAGTAGCTCCTCCTATGGGAGAGCCTGGAAATGCACCTGCCTCGAATGCAAGATAGCCTTGTGCAGCGGTAATCTTTCCGTCATTTGTTACTCCTATCTTCACCCTAACAAAACTTCCAGATGTTGGCCCAGATGCCTCAATGACTTCAGACCGTGTCATGAACATCTTGACTGGGCTACCCGTCTTTTTGGATAGAAGCGCTGCTAATGGTTCCAAATAGCATGGAAGCTTCCCGCCGAAGCCGCCACCAATTTCCATCGGTACTATAGTTACTTTGGAAACAGCAAGGCCTAGAACAGTGGAAACTTGATCTCTGATCCCAAAATGTCCTTGGCTGCTGCACCATATGGTAACGTGCCCATCTGATCTCCACGAAGCTGTACCGTTTTGCGGTTCGATATAACCCTGATGAACTGTTTTGGTGCGATATTCTCTTTCAATAATCAGATCTGCTTTTTTAAACCCCTGTTCTATATCCCCGAGTATGTATTGGTCGTGGCTAGCAATGTTGGAGCCATGAACTTCGTCCCCAGACATCGAGGCAAAATTAATAGTGTCATGGAGAATTGGGGCATTTTCAGACATCGCAGATTCGACGTCGGTCACCGATTCCAGAATTTCATATTCCACCTTGATCAATGATAAAAGTTCTTCTGCTTCATGAAGCCCATTAGCCGCAATGGCTGCCACAGGATGACCTTTAAATAAAACTTTATCAGAAGCGAGAATCCTATCTCTCACATACTTCATATTCGCATAGAGGTCTTCACCCACCTCTGCAGGTTTATCCGGCAAAGGCGATAAATCACTAGAGGTGACGATAGCCTTGACCTCTGGGTGAGCAAGAGCTGCAGACAGATCGATCGACTTAATTCGGGCATGTGCGTGTGGGCTTCGTAAGACCTTGCCAAATAACATCCCAGGCAAGTTCAAATCCGCTCCGTATTGAGCTTTTCCGGTAACTTTATCTGCTCCATCGTGTCGGACAGGTCTTTTTCCAATAGCGCTGTAATTTTTCGGTGTCTGCGTTGCCAATTCAAAACTCCTTGAGAGATTCTAAGAAAGTGAAAACCGAGCTATAAATCCACCCCTCAGTTTACCATATCACCTAGGGCTAAGTAGGTATGCAATTAATAGTGATTATCTATAAAAATCAAGAAACCGCATATTTTTTCAAATTGTCGTCGTTGAAGGACAACCCTAATCCAGGACTTTGAGGTAAAATAATTTCCCCTCCGACAACCTCGGGTTCCTCATTGAACATGGCAAAGGTCCATGGCATGTGTTCTACGTACAAACCGTTTGGACAAGCAGCCAAGCAGTGCATCAAGACCTCCGTGGCCAAATGTGTAACAACTGGTAAATTGTAAGCCTCAGCTAGGTGAGCTGCCTTCATCCACTGTGTTATCCCTCCGGCTCTGAGTAAATCGACCATTACTATATCGATGGATCGGCGTTCTAGTTGAGTCCTAAAGGGTTCGATACCATAGTGGTATTCTCCCGCTGCAATTGGGGTGTCCAAGGCATCGGCGATACGAGACAAACCTTCAAAATCTTGATGATTTATTGGATCTTCTAGCCAAAAAAGATCATATTGTGCGAGTTCCCTTCCTATGGAAATGGCGGTGTTAACGTCCCAACCCTGGTTGATATCCAGCATCACTGTAATGTCTGGACCCACTGAATTTCTCATGGTTTCCATTCTTGCTATCTCTTTTTGAGCACTATCTTCAGCTCCCATACGAAACTTCATAGCCTTGAAACCCTGAGATACGAGTTCTTTACTTGTATTTTCTAACCGGNTCAAGTCGAAATTTCGCCATAAATAACCACTTGCATAAGTTGGAACAGTGTCTCTGAATCCTCCTAGCAATCTGTGGAGAGGTTCTGACGCAGCTTTGCCTTTAATATCCCATAAGGCAACATCAATTCCTGAAACTCCCCGCGTTACAAGGCCAGCTGGGGCTCCGCCTCCTGCCAGATTTCTCAGATAAGTATTGATATGTTCTACTCGCCTGGGGTCTTCTCCAATAATCTGTTCAAGCAATGCATCAACGGTTTCTTTCAGGGCCTTGACCATTACTGAACTCGCGAACCCTGAATAACCTATTCCTTCGATACCGTCATCCGTGATGATCTTTATCGTTATAAATTCTGCCTTACTGCCCATCCCTCCTGACAGAGGGCCTTCCTCTCTAGGCAGACTGACAATGCCTGTCTCATATCTTTGTATTTTCATTTCTTTTTCTCCTCTTGAAATCAATCATTCTTGTGGGTCTCCAGATTTCATGACTGAAGACCGATCTTTTGATGGAGCCCATCGTGTGCCTGCGTTATCTTCAGGGATAAAACCTATTATCTTTCGCCCTTGTTCCATATCCCATATTCCATAAGTGTTATCTGACATTCCGTAGACGATAGCAAATCCTACAGCCTCCGGTGCATCTATGCTGCAGCCGATCAGACTTGCGGTGTCTTTATGGCTCATCCACAAAGACAAGGCGGACGGAGCAAAGGTCGGGTCGTCTGGCTCCATTACCCAACCTATTCTCATACATATGACCGACATTCCATACTCGTCATGAAAATAGCTACCTAAGGATTCCCCGAATGCTTTACTCACCCCATAATAACCGTCTGGCCGTACAAGATTGGTGCCTAAAGGAATAACTGGTTGACGTACTTCTCGGAAGTCTCCCTCATAGATTTGTTTATAGGGATTATCCCTTAGAGGATAAAATCCCAAGGCATGATTGCTGCTAGCAAAAACGATCCGGTTCACTCCTGACAGGCGGGCGGCTTCATATACGTTACGCGTGCCTATTATGTTGTTTTCCAGATTGGTTTCCCAATTACCTTGATGGTTCGGATCTGCTGCCAGATGAACAACTGTGTCAATACCTTCAAATGCAGGCAGTATTTCATCCAAATTTGAAAGATTAGCGACAGTAGTAGGAAATTCTGGCACTTTCTGAAGGTCAAGACCACTCAAAGAGTATTTTGACGATAGGTTTGACCTGATTATTCCACCTATTTTTCCTGCTAATCCTGTTATCAGGACTTTTCTTCCACTCAATGATGTTTCTCCTAAGGCTATTTTTTATTTTCCCCCAAAGGCCTGTATTATCAAATAAACTACTAAGGGGCCAATACAAGCCCATAGGATCAATCTGGGCCTGCTTGAAAATCTGGATTTGTAGCTAATTAAAATATCTTTGATGTGCATAAATCTACCTGTATGTGGATTAGCGAAAATAACGGTGATTTTAGCACAGGCTATCTTGACCTCGGAGAAGGTAACGATTTGAAATATAAGATTATTGCCCTGGATATTGACGGTACTCTAAAGGGGGAGTCTTCTTCGATTTCACCCTATATGCTGCAAATATTAGAAGAATGTTCCAACCGGGGTGCTTTGGTCTCAGTTGCCACGGGTAGGAGCCTAAAATCTGCCATGATTTTTCTTCGGCAAGCTCCCATGATAGAAACGGTCGTGTCCTTTCAAGGGGCATTGGTGAGTTTCGATAAAGGAGAAAAAAATGTTTGGGAGACTTTTCTTTCACCGGATCAAGTGTCACTTTCCGTTCGATTACTAGCTCAATCTGACGTGGAGATAGTGGGTTACGCAGGAGACGATGTCTACGTTGAAGAAATGAGTGACTGGGCTGAGGCATATGGAGAAAGGAACGGAGTAAAAATATTTCTAGTGGATTCTTTGGAAGAAATAGGAAGGGATCTGTATCGTGTATTAGGAGTAGGAGACCCAGAGGTAGTGGCGGAGTTAGAATCCGAGCTAAAATCGAAATATTCTGCTGAGGTGTATGCCACCCGCTCATTACCGCATTTTTGCGAAATACTTAGTATCGATGCTGGTAAGGATAAAGCTTTGGCATGGCTTTGTTCCCAGACTAATGTGATGGTTGAAGAAGTAATAGCTTTCGGAAATGGCTTCAATGATGTGGAAATGCTTAAATGGGCCGGTAGAGGGGTTGCGATGACTGGAGGGGAATCTGTAGTTTTTGAAGTATGTAATGACCTGGCCAAAAGCCCGAACGAGGACGGAGTAGCTGTGTATTTAGAAGATCTTTTATCAAAGAATCAGATAGGGTTATAGAAGTCATGCCTGCCTCCCATCTCGTTGTATTGGGCAGCCTGAATGTCGATTTAGTTACTACTGTGGAAGAGTTGCCTAAGAATGGTCAAACTATTTTTTCGGATTCATTTGTTATTGAAAATGGTGGTAAAGGTGCCAATCAAGCAGTTGCGGCTTCGAGATTAGGGGCAAACGTGACGATGGTCGGAAGGGTAGGAGCTGATGTTTTCTCAGAACAGGTATTGACTGACTTGAAATCTGAGAGGGTGGATGTCAGCCGTATAACGAAAGATGTAAATCACAGTACAGGTATAGCCTTGATAACTGTAGATTCAAAGTCTGAAAATACGATTGTTGTTTCATCTGGTGCCAATATGAGTTGTGGNGAAGTGGAGCTGNATTCCCTNAAGGACTGTATAGTCGGAGCGAGCTGCTTGCTGCTTCAAAACGAAGTACCCCTTGAAGTTAACCTAGAGGCGGCGGATATAGCACGGGGTAATAACGTTCCAGTAATTTGGGATCCGGCACCGTATGTGAGGGATATTGATGAACTTATCAGAAAAGTCGATTTTCTCACCCCGAACCAAACAGAAGCAGGGTTACTCACAAATTGTGAATTAAAGGATGTGAAATCTGTTCATACAGCCTTATTGAAAATGAAGGATATTACTGAGGCGATATGCATTATCACCATGGGCGCTGAAGGACTCTTTTTTTTATCAGGGCACGAATTGATACATGTGCCTAGTTCCACTGTGATAAGTGTTGACTCTGTAGCTGCAGGAGATGCGTTTACCGCAGGTTTGGCTGTCGCAATATCTGAAGGTTTAACTCTTAGTGAAGCGGCCGAGTTGGGTTCCGCAGCTGGGGCCCTTGCAACAAGTAAGAAAGGCGCTCAGATTTCAATGCCCTTCAGGACAGAGGTAGACTCGCTGATCGGCAAAAACAACTAATTTCTTGGATCACCTCTATTTGTAAAAAGCTCAGATAGTTCTTTATTGATGGTTTGCACTACCCTGGGTCCTTCATAGATAAGTGAAGTCAGAATCTGGATCGAACTGGCTCCTGACTTTAGGGCCTCGTAGGCTTGATATCCGTTTGAAATTCCACCGCAGGCATTAATTTCTATTTTATCCCCGAATTCTGCTTGGTAAGTTTCAACCATCGCGATAGTGTTTTCAAACAAAGGATTGCCACTAAGCCCTCCTTGCCCCACAGCAAGCCCATCATGCTGTATTGGTATCGTATTGGATACGGTCAGGGATTCCACCTTTTCTTCAAGGCAAATACGCCCCAAATTCAGGGTTTTTTCATCATCACCATTCTCTGATTTATAGGGAGGCATTTTTACAAGAAGAGGTTTGGATCTACCTTGATTTACCTCAGCTAACAGTGATCTGAGTTTAGTTGGCTCTTGAAAAATCCTTAGACCTTTAGTGTTTGGTGAACTTATGTTCAATTCTATTGCATCACAAAAAGGTTCCAGTTGTTGATGACATTCAGCAATGTCAGGAATATCTGTTCCCGAAACACTCATAATGCGGACTGATTTTTTGGGGACGGAGGCCATTTCGGATATTTCTGATAATACTCTTTCAAGGCCATCTCCAGGGAAACCCAAGGCATTGATTAATGCTGATTGATCTTTGAGTCTAATAACCCTCGGTTTGGGATTCCCTGGCCTCGGGTCTTTGGTTATTGTGCCACCCATGACATATCCAAAACCAAGCTCTTGGAGGGAGGGTAGGAATCTGCAGTTTTTATCATACCCTGCCGCCAAGCCAACTGGGTTTTTTATAGGAATACCCGCCACCGTTGCTCCTAAAAACTCGTTGTGATGTNGAAAACCCCTGCCCATAATTTTCCAGAACCAAGTTTGNGAGAGACCAAGGTCCGATAAGTGCCAAGCCGTTTCTGGCTCCAAAGTGAATAGAAGCGGTCTCATTAAATTCTTATACAGCTGCATATCATGTCCCTAAGGTTGTCAGTTACAGACTCTATTATATTGAAAATATGACAAGATTATTTATATAGGTTGAGTCTTATTTGGCATATAATGGTCGGGGTGGCGGCTATATGGGTGAACGGTTAGATAAAGGGAATCTTCAATAGATATGGATTTGCAATTTGAGCTGGGAGGGTCTGATGCCCCAAAGGGGCACGCACTGGTTTATTTCAATGATGTGTCCACAGGATCTTGCTTTGCTTCCTATATAGTCCTTCTTCCAATCACTGTAGATGTAAGTAAGTACGTCCCTCCATTTTTAATGAATCAAGTAGGTGAAATTGGACCNGGTGACATGTCGGCTTTTGCTTTTCCTCCTGCTCCTGAAGAGGTGGAGGACGTCGAGTTTTTGAAAAACCTGGCAGAGACGAGGCATGATGATTTGATATTTGGTGGAGAATACACCGCCTCGGATGTGACATCAGCTATGATGAAAGTAAACGATGTTGTTCAGGCTTATCTGGAACTATACGAAGATGGCTCAGATGTCAGTGTTAATGACCAACACACAGCAATTTCCGAAAAATCAAGTTTCCAGGTGAATGATATTGTTTACTCTATGATGAGTGAATCTGATCGGTTGAGTGAATTAACAAAACTTGTCGGCCGAATGCGGTACGCCCTTGAATCTGATGAAGAATCTCTCGTTGTTGAGACAGAAGCGGACCTAAATGCTATCTCTACTTACTTCTCTGAAATTTTCCAGTTGCCGATTTTGATCGAATGGGCATGTAAAGAAGGNGCAAAGGCCTCCGGTATTACCGATTTGTATCTAAAAAGGTGTTACCACCTAAGTTTAGAAGAATACGAAGATTTAGGCAGGGTGGAAGGACAAATAAAATCCTTAGGTGACTAATATTCCACCGGTTCAAATATATTTGTTCTAAAAGCCATTGATAAATCACTTCAACGGAGACGTCCCAATGACTGATTTGGTTCAAATTTATGACAGAGACCACGTTCGGGTAATCAGAATGAATAGGCCGGGCAAAAAGAATGCTGCTTCCTTAGAACTCGCTTGGGGGGTGATAGAAGCAATCAGAGGCGCTGCACAGGAAGAAAACGTGTGGATCATTGGATTGACCGGTGTAGGCGATGCTTTTTGCGCAGGCTTGGACCTAACTCCTGAGGAAGATCAAGAAAAATTTATACCAATGTCAGACCAAGATAGATATTTAGATGATCTTGGCTGGGTTAGCCGCTTCTACCTGACTTTAAGAGAAGAGTGCGACAAACCGATNGTNGGTGGGATCAACGGCGTTGCGGTCGGGGCGGGGTTGGCCTTAGCTATGGCCACTGATATTCGTATAATGGCTACCTCCGCTCGTCTCTTGGCAGGATATCCTCGAATTGGCGGGTCCCCTGACGGCGGGCTGTCCATGACATTGTCCCAGGCGATAGGCTATGAGCAGGCCATGAAATTTCTCCTTGAAAATAGAACCGTCACAGGTGAGGAAGCTATGGAGTTGGGGATGGTTAGTCGAGTCGTTTCTGATGAATTGTTTGAGCAGGAATTCAATAACTACCTGGACTCCCTGACTAATTTATCTCCGATTACAGCAAGGACNACAAAAAGGGTGCTCAGGGCGGCAAATCGGATCGATGTTGAAAAACAACTTCACTATGAACTACTCAACATCGGCAAATCATTGGGTAGTTTGGACGGNCAGGAAGCTAGAAAAGCATTCATAGAAAAACGTCCCCCTATTTTCACCGGGAAGACTGAGTAATCAACCTAGCTTATTGCGTTTTCTCTTTCTTCAGGGGTAGCNATTTTAAATATGGTCCAATGTCTTAGNTGGGCTATATCTGTNCCATTTTGATCCTGTAAAAGCACATCAAAGTTAACAAAATGATGGGCCTTTCTCTCATATGCAGCAACCATGTGGGCCCCGCCAAACACCTGAGTTCCGGTAGGTACAACATTAAGATGCTGTATTCTGCTTCTAGTGTGCATTGAACTCGGAATGTCGTAATTATGTCTCATTAGCTGTTCCGCCCATCCTGCGGTCCACGATGGGTGAGCGATTGGATTAGCNCCTACAAACAAAGGATTGTCTGTTCGTTGCTTCTCCGAGGTGAATTCGTTTGCAAGAGTCTCAGTGAAATCGACTTTCATTCCAGCCCAATCGTATCCAATCTCGGCAGTTTCCAGGGTCAAAGATTTTTTTGTTTGTTCATCCCCAGTTGGATTTAATGCTGTAGAGCGAACAAACTCATTGGACCACTCTGATTTTCCCAAACCAACTTTTCCGACCACACATATGACATCGTCTTGGTTAATCATTTCTACAGACCAGGAGCCTGATGCACTATCTTCANTGGCCCTTATGAGTATTTCATCATCGGGTATTGTAGGTTGACGGAAAGAAAATTCTGACCAGCCAACCTTGAGCCAATCTTCCCCCAAAGCCTCGAGAATAGTGTCAGTAGCCCAGCCCCAAACAGTCACCCCACCAACAAGGGCTCCTGGGAAACCATATGCCTTTGCGACCTCTGAGGAATGTATCGGATTTGAAATATCCGGGCTATCTTCATGCCCCAGGTAAGCAGTGACTTTATTTTCAATGATTCTTGATGCCATTTCTTCACCTCGTAATTTAACTGGTTCAGATCGAGTTTGTAGAATGCTTTACGTATATCTGCTTTGTCTTTTATTTATTCAGTGTCTCACAATGTTGTANTATCGCGTCGGCCACCAATTTTGTGTTTTCCATCGGCAGAAAATGCGAGTGCTTAGAATACCTTTGTACTACAGCGTCTGGGAACATGTCCCCTAGGTCATTTCTTGTGATGGATGGACCAAAATCATCGAAGCCTTCGTTTGATTTCATGGCCCTAGCCAACAAAATCGAAACGGGATTTTCATAGGTCTTTAAGTCTTGTAACACGTTGGGGTTAATATAGGCGCCGTACATGGCAGCTTCGGCTAACGGTGGACATGAGAGTATGTAAGAATCATCCTGTTTTTCTAGCCCATGGATACAGTAATCCTCTAATACAGCGGGCTCCCAGGAGGCAAAATTTTTGTGTTGTATTAGACGGTNGTACATTTCGGAAGGGTTTTTCCATTTATTTCTTCTCTTTGAAACAGGATGTGAATAGTCTGGGTCAACATTTGGCTTTTTCCTACCGTACCTGTGGTCTACAAATAAACTTGGATCACAAAGAACCAATCCTTTCACTACAGCATCCATTTTTGTGGCCACAGATGTTATTACGTGTCCTCCCATCGAGTGACCTATGCCTACAACATTGGATAATTTTAAAGTCTTAATTATCTCCATGACGTCGGGAACAAAAGAATCCCAAGGATATGGGGGTTCTGTGTTTGTACTTTTACCGTGCCCCCTGAGATCGATGGATATACAGTGGTATCCCTCAAGTTTTTCAATAACACGATCCCATATGCGACCATGAAAACCTGTGGCATGGCAGAACACTAGGGTTGGGCTATTTCCTTCCCACTCGTAGACAGTGTTCTGATAATTCCTTATGGGTATTTCAATCGTTTTCGGGTCTTTCAAAAATAAAATCCTTTGGACAAGAAGAGACCGCAGTCTTAGCCGCGGTCTCGAATTAGACTGTAGGTGAGGTTTACCAGGGCATTTTGCGGCCCATTTCTTTCCGCAATTTATTCGCTATTGCCTCGTCAGGGACATGTAAAATCCTGGCTCCTATTTCGTGGAGGGCATGTCTTGCCCTTTCTTCAATCGTGAGATTTTCATCTTGCCAACTACATAGGAAAGTCAACCCGGATTTGTCACATGCACTCTTTACTATCTCTCTGGCCTCATCCATTTCCTGAGTATATGGAGGGTCGTGGAGGTCCGGGTCTCCATGGGACATGCCCATATCTCCAGGTCCCCATTCGGCAAATGAAATTCCCGGTACAGCAGCAATATTGTCCGCGTCTGGTAAGCAAAACCTATCCTCAATCTTTAAGCCCAATAGGAGTTCACCATTCGGATTTAAAGGCCATGGATCGGCTTTCCGCATGTAATCTGTTGGATCCATATTCCATATTGCAGCCGGCTCTTTCTGGCCGCCACCCCCCCGCAAACCTTCTGGTATACCTTGATCTCTTCCTATCGTTTGGAAGACATATCGAGAAGCGGCCACAAATGTTGCGACAGCATCAGCCCTCCTGGTGTGGGTATGCAAAATACCATGCACGCCGGTAGATAATACATGNCTGATTTGCCACGCGTTGTAGATCACTTCTTCNGGAGTCATACAATTTGATGGGACGGTTGTTATGACTGTTGGAGTGATATGTCCGCTTGGAGTCGGCCCGCCATCCTTCAACCCTTTCATAAATTTACTTAACCCAACTGTATCGAAGGGATGATGTTCAAAATCAAACTGAATAAGATCGGCCCATGTCTGTGACATTTCCTTGCCGCATTCGTAAGTTAATTCCGGTGCGGAAACAGCGAAAATAGCCTGATTTTGCTCAATGAGTTCTATGCACTTGTTAATTCTGNNCATATTTAGTCCTCCCNCTNATTTGTGAATATTCTAATCGAAGCTANACAGAACGCAATTATTTGNNNTTATTGGGCTATNTANCCNCCATCGATNACNAGTTCAGTNCCNGTCACAAANGANGCNTCATCNGAGGCNANGAATAGAACTCCATANGCNACTTCNATCGANTCNCCNGTTCTTCTNAAAGGTGTCTGNGNNACNTATTCNTCNCGNTTACTTGCNANNCCATGNTTAGATGANGTCATNGGAGGCATGAANCCGGGNTGNACNGTGTTTACNCNGACNNCATATGGNCCNTANCTNACNGCCATGGCTTTACTGAAAATTCGGACTGAACCNTTNGAGGCGTGATANGCAGGATGNCCNTANTCNCCNCCAACAAANCCCATTATNGAAGANATATTAACTATNGANCCACCNCCTTGGNCTTTCATAATTTCCGCNGCNGTNTTNGTNCCTAGAAAGACCCCGGTTGAATTAACATTCATTATGTTGTTCCAGTCATCAGTACTTAATAAGTCAGANGTAGAAGTACTACTNATNCCNGCGTTGTTTACTAANATGTCNACGGAGCCGTATTTNCTCAGAACGTTGTCAGACATNGATTGCCAATTATCNTCACTNGAAACATCACACATTTCNAANTGNGCNNNGCCNCCNCCTTCAGATATTTCNTCNACNANNNGCTGNCCNGCNTNNGAATCTACNTCGGCTAAGACGACNTTNGCTCCTTCNNTNGCAAACAATTTNGATTCCGANGAACCCATTCCATTGCTTGCTCCTGTGACTATGGCTGTTTTACCTTNNAGTCTCATANTNACCTCCAAACACGAATTCNNTTGTAGCCCATCNANTNTTTATTTTGTATCATNCTNTGAATNTNCAAANATGTCNTGAAGANACAAAAACATNTNNTTAAAGGTGATTCTATGGACTTCAGGGAAATATTGAAACTGCAATTTGATGAATATNAATCTGAAACTGAAAGATTGGTAGATGGATTAACNGANGAAGAAAGACGNTTNATGCCNTCTGAAGAATCNCATCATATAGATTTNGCTTTNTGGCANGCANCNNGNGCCGAGGANATNTTATTGAANTTGGGCGTNCGTGAAGAGGAACAGTTGTGGNNAAGAGGAGGTTGGGCAGAAAAATTTGGNATCCCTNCGGCAGATGTCGGGGTTGGNTANACTGCCCAGCAGGTGAAAGATATGCCGGCCNTTTCCTTAGAAGATCTGCTTGCCTATTATAAGGCCGTCAGGGCGGAAACACTCGAATGCGTAAGNACCATTGNCCCTGANGAAATGGATAAAAGATGTCCNTTTGAACGNTTNCATCACCAACTACCAGANGTAACTAAAGGCGGGGTTTTGGCCCATATGGTTGTNGANCCNGTTCANCATNTNGGNCAAATNGGNTATATTCGAGGNATTATCCGGGGAATGTAGCANTGTGACAGGGAAAAATATTGTACTGANANTGAANCCGAGGTACGCAAAGGGATTCGTTTNTGTNGTGCNATTGAAGCTACATGATGAGTTTACCGTTTCAATTTTCCTCCAAACNCGAATACCGNNNTAGCCCATCGNNTATATATTTTGTATTATGCTTTGGATCTTGNTAGATGTCAGGAAANGANNAATNCCTAGACTAAAAGGTGCNTCTATGGATTTCAGNGAAATATTNAAACTTCAATTTGATGAATACCAATCAGAAACAGAANGATATCTGGATGGATTAAGCGACNANGAAAGACGCTTNATGCCGTTTGAAAAANATAANCACATCGATTTTNTTTTNTGGCATGCTTCTAGAGCCGAGGATGNTCTTTTGAATTNCAGTGTTCGAGAANAGGAGCAATTATGGATCAGAGGTGGNTGGTCAGAAAAATTNGGTATCCCGCCAGCCGACACCGGCCTCGGATACACCGNNCAGCAAGTAAAAGATATGCCGGNAGTTTCTCTTGNTGATTTACTTGCNTATCAGAAGGCTGTTAGGGCAGAGACACTTGAATGTGTACGGACTATCGAGCCCGATGAAATGGACAAAAGATGTCCTAATGAACGTGTGCATCGCAAACTACCGGAAGTCACTAAAGGTGGCATTTTAGCCCACATGGTCGTCGAGCCATCTCAGCATCTAGGTCAAATAGGATATATTCGAGGAATTATCCGGGGAATGTAACTTTCTCAGAAAGGTTGAACACGTGAGTTTAGGTAATACCCAGGTTTTAAGTAACTTAAGAATAATCGAGATTGGTAGGGATGTATCCACTGCCTATGCGGCAAGGTTTTTCGCTATTTATGGGGCCGAAGTGATTGTTATAGAACCCCCAGAAGGCCATAGCATAAGATGGCAGCCGCCATGGCCTGAAGATATTCCAGATCCAGAAAAGAGTTTACTGTTTGCTTATCTAGGGGGTGGAAAGAAGTCAGTTGTAATTGATTTCGACAGTGAATCCGATTTGGATACTCTACGAAATCTCATATCGTCTTCGGATGGAGTTCTAGATAGTTATCCTCCAGGGTATCTTGCTAGNTATGGATTAGATTTAAANGAGATGTGCGATTTAAANAAAGATTTGTCNGTGGCCCAAATCAGCCCATACGGACAATTTGGACCTCANGCNAANTGGAAGGCATCCTCNATAACAGCGGCAGCATCAGGAGGTCAGATGTATCTGGCCGGNGATATTGATAAACCACCTCTTTTCACTGTAGGCCATCAGGCCTACTANCAAAGCGGTGTTCAAGGGTTTGGTGCCCTATTAGCTGGCATTTATTCTAGCAAGAGCACTGGGATCGGCGAAATTTTCGATCTGTCCATACAGGAAATTCAGGCGGCCACTTTAGAAGGGGGAGGACCGTCCGCAATGTGGTACGGAGGTGAACAGACTCGGAGTAGTAATAACCCTAGGGCTCTTTGGGGTATTTATGAATGTTTGGATGGTTGGATAGGTGTTGCTTCGATGCCGAGGCAAACGAAATCTGTGTTGGATGCTATGGGGCATTCTGGAATGAAGGATGATCCTATATTTAACACTGGGGGTTGGAATCAAGAATCAGATGACCTCTTGAGAATACTTGTTCCTGAATTTACTGCNACCCGGACAGCAAAAGAGATCTTTGAAATTGCAGATCAGCATCGTGCTCCCTTCGGAATGATACCAACCCCGAAGGAACTGATTGAATGGCCTAACCATGCAGTGACTGGGTTTTGGAAAGAGGTTGATCATCCTGTTTTGGGAACCCATCTATATCCTTCCGGACCNATAGGATTTGATGGCGATAAAGGGAACTTCGAACCTGCTCCTACGATCGGGCAACACTCTGATGAAATAATTGGAACGCTTTCAAAGNTTNNNGGAGANNANGANNCNTTACCTCTGGAANCTGAAAANCTTCCCATGCCTTTGTCTGGTGTCAGGGTAATTGATATGACCCAGGTGTGGTCAGGGCCTTANGGATGCCGCTTCTTGGCNGATATGGGAGCGGATGTTGTAAAGGTAGAGGGACCTACATTTCCTGACCCTGTAAGAACAGCAGGTGGTGCTAGGAAAAACCCTGACATAGATCTGGCTCCATATTTTAACGAATACAACAGAGGCAAAAAAGGATTATCACTCGACATAAAAAAAACAGAAGGCATGAAGGCTCTAAAGGAACTGGTAGCAACAGCAGATGTGTTCGTCGAAAATTGGTCCTCAGGGGTCGCTGAAAGAAACGGGTTGTCATATGACGACCTGAAGGCGATAAAACCTGACCTGGTCTATATATCTATGCCGGGATTTGGTCATCAAGGTCCTGATTCTTCCAGGGTAGGGTTCGGTCCTACAATTGAACAAATGGGTGGATTGGTAGCTTTGCAGGGATATGAAGGGGGGCCACCNCATAAATCAGGAATTTCTTANGGNGACCCAATTGCNGGCTCAACCTGCGCAGCCGCTGTTATAGCTTCTCTAGTGAACAGAGAAAAGACAGGNGAAGGAATGTACTGTGTGATCCCCCAAAGAGACGGNGTNACCGGATTGGTTGGTGAGTATTTTGTCGCTGAATCTCTAGGAATCGAACTTCCTATTCGGACTGGCTCGAGACACCTTAAATCAGCACCACATAACGTGTACGAAACTCTCCCCGATAAAGAAGGAAGACCAGTAATGGGAATCACGGCTCGGACTCCAAATCCGGAAATTCTCGATTATGCCTTTGATAGATGGGTAACAATTGACTGCCAAAATGATGCGGAATGGGAAAGTATCGTTGGAATTGTTGGCGACGATCGATTGAAGAATGAAAAATACCAGATAGCTGCAAANAGAAGAAAATATGTTGAAGNNATNGANGAGGTGATTTCAGAATGGGCNAAGAATCAAGATGCTGAAGAGATATCCAAGGTATTTCAGAANGCCGGAGTCTGTGCAGCACCGGTCATGTCCCCNGCCCTGTTGATGAATGATNCGCATATGCTAGAAAGAGAAAGTTTTGTAAAGGTGACCCATGANATTGCTGGNGAACACCTNGTNTCAAGACCATCNTGGCGAGCCAAAAGACGNACAGAATTGCCNACNAAATCAGGACCTTGTTTTGGNGCTGACAGTGATGAAATATTTACNGAACTAGGTTACTCAAAGNAAGATATTNAAGGCTTATATGAGAAGGGAGTAACCTCTCGTAGTTTGCTTGGTGGTAGNTAAANAATNAAGGANCNNTTGNNATGGNAAANGNGCAGNNAGTATGGATTATCAGCGGGGTTCCAGCAGCAGGCAANACTAANACTTCAAAAGCACTTGCGAAAACCTTTGCTAAGTCAGCTGTTATCAGCAGAGATGAATTGCAAACTCAGATAATCTCAGGGAATGTATGGCCTGATGGAACTCCAACTTCTGAGGCAGATTTACAGATCGAGCTGAACGTTCGAAACCAATGCGCCTTGGCCAATTCATACCTGTCTCACGGATTTGTACCTATATGTGATGATGTTGTTAGTAAACAACAACTAGATATATACCTGTCAGAATTAGAAACCCCTGCTGTTTATCTGGTGACTCTAAATCCTCCTTATACCGTTGTTACTCAAAGAGACGCCTGCCGGCCGCCTGATGATAGATTTAGTAATCCTGAGCGATGGCGGCTGCTCTACCGATACATAGAGACCCTCAGTGGGGTAGGGTTGTGGTTTGATAACTCAAATATGACGGTTGAACAATCAATCAAATATATATTGGATAACAAGGATGCATGCCTTATTAACTAAATAGGAGGTACGGTAAATGCCGAAACTTGCCAAATCTGAAATGGAAGAATTTCTCACTGCAGGATCTAAAATACTTAAGCTGGGTACCGTTACCGAAGATGGTTATCCATATGTGAACCCACTTTGGTACAGCTATGAAAAAAATGTATTTCTTGTAGCAGGCCGAAGTAAGGCGGTATGGGTAAGTCATATTAAAGAGAACCTCAAAACATCACTCTGTATAGATACATACGTGGCTCC
>PAON01000027.1:0-32285 GCA_002708495.1 Dehalococcoidia bacterium
CCTATCAAAGTAGCTGAAGGGCGATATTTATCCGATGCGTTGGCAATACATTATGGAATGATACCTCGCACAAATAGAGGTTTGTTCTGTATAAATGAACTTCCAGACCTTACCGAGCGAATACAGGTTAGTTTATTCAATTTAATGCAAGAACGAGATGTACAGATAAAAGGTCATCAGGTGAGATTGCCGTTAGATATGATAATTGTTGCCACCGCCAACCCTGAAGATTACACAAACAGAGGTCGCATAATTACCCCGCTCAAGGACAGGTACGGCGCCCAAATACGAACCCACTATCCAGCTGAAGTTTCACAGGAAATGGAAATAGTGAAGCAGGAATATAAGAAGTTCTCGGATTCCGACAAATTAGTAAAAACTCCTGAATTCATGAAAGACATTATCGGTGAAATAACTCATTTAGCCCGCAGGAGCCCAGAAATAAACCAAAGATCTGGAGTAAGTTTAAGAGTTTCTATTTCTAATTTTGAGACAATGATCGGACAATCCTTTAGAAGAAGTCTAGCCACCCATTCGGTTTCCTCACCGAGAATNAGTGATCTCTCATACCTAATAGCATCGACTATTGGTAAAGTGGAATTAGAGACGGTGGAGGAAGGTTTAGAAACAAAAATAATTGGGGATATTGTNGATAGGGCAATTTCAAATGTATTCGCTAAATACACAGAACCAGATGAGTTTGACTTCTTATTNGGAAAATTTGAGGAAGGATTAACCATACAATCCGGTAGTTCAATATCAGACGATGAATATTTAGAAGCCATTAAAGATTCTGAAACATTGCAAGAGAAGTTGATTTCCATGTGTAATCCGATGACCGGTAGCAGCGCAATAATTTCAGCACTTGAGTTCACCTTAGAAGGATTATATTTGGGCAGTAAGTTAAGCAAGAATTCACAGAACAGCACCGCGAAGTATTCAATATAAGCTGCCCGACATATCTTACTAACTAATTTAAATTTCTTGATTTATAATTTTATAGTTCGGAGTAATAATGGCCCAGAATAGCAATTCATTAAATATGTCCCGAGCATATAACCCGGCGGATACTGAGAGCAGGATTTACAAATTCTGGGAAGAGTCTGGGTACTTCAAACCAGATACCACTTCCAATAACCCTCCTTTTGTCATGATAATGCCCCCTCCTAACGTAACAGGTGAACTTCATATGGGTCATGCACTGACAGTTGCAGTCGAAGACATGATAGTACGCTGGCATCGCATGAAGGGAGAACCAACTTTATATTTGCCTGGTACAGATCATGCTGGCATAGCCACTCAAGTAGTTGTCGAACGATTGCTAGCAACTGAAGGGCTAAACCGATACCAACTTGGCAGAGAAAAGTTTGAGGCCCGCATATGGGACTGGGTTGAAACATATGGAAGCCGAATCTATGAACAGCTTCGTAGACTCGGAACTTCATGTGATTGGTCCCGGAGCAAATTTACACTGGATGAAATACCTAGAGCCGCAGTACGAAAAACATTCGTGGATCTATATGAGAAAGGATTNATTTATAGAGGCGAACGGATCGCTAATTGGTGCCCACGGTGCTCAACTGCCTTATCTGATCTTGAAGTTAAATATAAGGAAGTCGACGGAAATTTATATAAGATAAGATATCCTTTTTCAGATGAGTCAGGGTTTCTCGTGGTGGCTACCACAAGACCTGAGACAATGCTGGGAGACACCGCCGTCGCAGTTAACCCGGAAGACGAAAGGTTCAAGANATACATAGGAAAAGAAATAAAACTACCGNTGGTTAATCGGCTGATACCNATAGTAGCCGATGNAGCCGTGGANATNGGGTTTGGTACGGGAGCCCTGAAAGTGACCCCGGCACACGATCCAGTCGACTTTGAGATAGGACTCAGAAATGACCTTCCCGCAATAACTGTCATCGGNAATGACGGNAAAATGAATTCTGCAGCAGGAGAATTTCANGGTCTAGATAAATTTGACTGTAGAACACTGATTGAAGATCAGTTAATGGCCCTAGGCTTACTGGTGGAAACGGAGTCATTCCAGCATTCTATCGGCCATTGTGACAGATGTGAGGAAATCATCGAGCCTTTGATATCCAAACAATGGTATATATCAATGGAATCTTTGGCNGCACCTGCTATAAAAGCTGTGAAAGAAAACCAAATAAAGATCATCCCAGAAAGGTTCACTAGCGTATATTTCAACTGGATGGAAAATATTCGAGATTGGCCAGTGAGCCGGCAGCTATGGTGGGGCCACCAAATACCAGTTTGGTATTGTGGTGACTGTTTGTCTGAAACAGTCACCAATGAGGACCCAAAAACCTGTAAATCCTGCGGGTCATCAAAATTACAGCAAGACCAAGATGTACTAGATACCTGGTTCAGCTCTGGGCTATGGACACACTCGACACTTGGATGGCCTGATGATACTGAAGATTTAAAATCTTTCTACCCTGGCTCGGTAATGGAAACNGGATACGATATCNTNTTTTTNTGGGTGGCGAGAATGATCATGTTAGGNATATCCAATATGGGNCAAATACCNTTCCACACNATTTATCTTCATGGTCTTGTTTTGGATCCAGAGGGCGTAAAAATGAGCAAAACTAAGGGCAATGTACTCAACCCTCTNGATCTGATAGATGAATACGGAGCAGACGCAGTACGNTTTGCGTTAACAACCGGTACATCTGCCGGAAATAATCTAAGAATGAACGAGCAGAAACTTGAATCAAGCCGTAATTTCGCCAACAAACTATGGAATGCATCCAGATTTGTTATTTCAAATCTCAACAAAAGAGAAGATTCTATCAAAATTGCCAAACCTGAAAACATCGTAAATCGGCACGATAAATGGATACTTTCACGCCTTGACCAGCTGACGGAGGATGTTGATCGCCTTATGGTGGATTTCCAGTTTGGTGAAGCCCAGACACACATTCACGATTTTCTTTGGAATGAATATTGTGACTGGTACATTGAATTAACAAAGGACAGGCTCAAAACCCACGATGCTGAATCTCCATTATCTATTTTGGCATACGTGTTAGAGCAGACCCTCAGGTTATTACACCCATTTTTGCCATTTATTACTGAAGAAATTTGGACCAATTTATGTAAATCATTGGATACACCTAAAGGTTGGCCCGACTCTTTAATCACGGCAGAGTATCCAATTATTTCCGAAACAACCATAGATGAATCTTGCATCGAGGAAATGGATAAATTAATCGATTTCATCCGAGCAATAAGAAATATGAAATCAGAATTAAACATTCAACAAAAACAAATAATAGAATGCAGAATTGCCTCTGAAATAGAATCAAGCTTGGTGAAATCTGAAAAATCCACTTTAGAAAACTTCGCCGGAATTGCCATTTCAGAAATTAGCGATTCAACCATACTTCAGGCGCACAGTGGAGAAATATCCATTGTAGAGAATCTAGGAACAGCTTATATCGCGTTAGGAGAAGGCGTTCATTTAAGCAACGAATTGGAACGCTTACGGGACGAGCGGAATAAACTGTCTAAATATATTTTATCTTTGAATACGCGTTTGTCCAATCAATCTTTTGTCGACAAAGCACCAGAGGAAGTCGTTGAAAAAGAGAAGGAAAGGCTAAATAGATCCACTGACCGAGAAGCTCGAATAAATGAAATTCTGGAAACTCTAAATTAGCTAATTAGAGACTTGGTCTAATCCTAAGCTGCCAAACCACAGCATCGTTTGTATTTTTTCCCACTTCCACATGGACATTGTTCATTTCTCCCAACTTTTGCTCCAACAGGACGTTTAGGCGGCTTTGGGAAATCATTAGTTTTAAAGGCCGGCTTATTTTGATTGCCTATTTTAGGATTTGAACGCGTTTGAGTACCAGTTTCAGGATCTATGGGAGTTCCTGTCTTGAATATAGTGTGGACGACATCATCTATTATTTTAGACTGCAAATTTTGGAATAGTTCATGGCCTTCTTTCTTATACATAACTAGAGGATCCCGCTGCCCGACAGCTTGCAGACTAATACCCTGACGGAGGTTCTCCATGGCAGTAAGATGCTGTAGCCAGTTTGCATCAATAGTTCTAAGCATGATGTATCTTTCAATGGATCTCGCGTTATCATCGCCAAGAACCGCTTCAAAACTATTGTATGTTTTTTCTATCTGTTCTCTTACCTGATCAGAGTAATTTTTTTGTCCCGCATTAAAGACATATTCCAAATCAATTAAATCTCCCGGGAGGGAGATTATCCTCTGAACGTTCGTTGTTACACCTTGAAGATCCCAATTTTCTGTCGCTGAACTCGACATACCGTCTGCGATTGTTGCCTCACATTCTTCTTCTATCATCCGTTGTATCTTAGGCCGTAGTTCTAGACCATCTAAAACAGCATCTCTCTGTTCATAAATGACATCTCTATGGGCATTAACTACATCGTCATATTCGACTAAATTCTTACGCATATCAAAATGAAATGATTCAACTTTAACTTGCGCACCTTCAATGGATCTGGAAATCATCTTATTCTCAATTGGGGTTTCATCATCCATACCCGCCCAATCCATGATCGTCTGAATTCTATCTCCACCAAATCTTCTGACTAAATCATCATCCAGGGCACAAAAAAATCTAGTCTCTCCTGGATCTCCTTGTCGCCCAGATCTACCTCTTAATTGATTATCTATTCTTCTAGCTTCATGCCTTTCTGTGCCAATTATGTAAAGACCACCGACACTCAATACGTGAGCATGATCCTTTCCCCATTGGGCTACATCCTCTGAATCAGGGTCCATTGCACCACCAAGAACTATATCTGTACCTCGGCCTGCCATATTTGTAGCAACTGTTACAGCCCCAGGCCTNCCGGCCTGGGCNATNATNGTTGCCTCNCTATCATGCTGTTTCGCNTTTAGTACNTCGTGCNTAACNCCTTGNTTTTTTAACANNGANCTNAGAACTTCTGACCTATCTATGTCAGTGGTGCCNACTAATANAGGCTGGCCNTTCTCGACNCTAGATTTGATCTCTTTTACTACNGCGNTATATTTNGCNGTTTGNTCTCNATATATCAAATCNCCNTGGTCGGTTCTCATAACTGGNTTATTAGTAGGNACGCTNAGAACCTCCANCTTATANATCTTCCAGAATTCCTCNGCCTCCGTCGCTGCNGTACCCGTCATACCAGATAGNTTNGAATANAANCTAAAGTAGTTTTGAAGGGTAATCGTGGCATANGTCACAGATTCCCTTTGNACAGCNATGTTTTCCTTCGCTTCAATNGCNTGATGAAGNCCATCNGAATACCTTCTNCCTTCCATCAGNCGCCCNGTGAATTCATCNACAATCACAACNTTCCCATCTTTCACCACGTATTCNCTATCTTTTTTGTAAATNACTTCGGCCCGNACAGCATTTTCTACAAAATGAGCTTGTCCAAAATTTTCAGTNTCGTATAGATTGTCTACTTTTAGAAATTTTTCNATCTTTGCTATCCCNTTTTGGNTTAAAGAGACTGATCGGTGCTTTTCTTCTACCGAATANTCTTCNTCTTCTCTTANNCTNGGAACGATCTTGGCATATTTNGANTATTCANTAGGNTTTTGTTGAGATGGGCCACTTATTATCAANGGNGTCCTAGCTTCATCNACCAGAATATTATCNACTTCATCCACTATNGCGAAGGCNCGTCCTNTNTGNANTCTTCNCTCNGCAANATCCACCATATTGTCNCNTAGGTAATCAAANCCNAAATCNTTNTTTGTACCGTAAGTTATATCTGCCNCATAAGCCTCTTTTCGGGNANTCCNNTTTTCTTTAACANTANTTCCATTTCCATCGAAATNATCAGGATGAAATAANGANGCATAATCATGCTGTAANGCAGNGACNGAAACTCCCAATGAGTTGTAGATTGCTCCCATCCACTCTGCATCTCTTTTAGCCAAGTAATCATTTACTGTTACAACATGGACACCTTGACCTGATAGTGAATTGAGAAATGCAGGCAAGGTTGCTACTAAGGTTTTTCCTTCACCAGTCCGCATTTCGGCGATTTTTCCTTGGTGGAGCACTATCCCGCCCAGTAGTTGAACATCAAAATGTCTTTGGCTCAAGGTTCTTTTGGCGGCCTCTCTGACTGCAGCGAATGCATCAGGTAGTAAATCGTCAAGTGACCTCCCTTCCTCAAAATCGTTCCTTAGGATATTTGATACGTCTTTTAATTCCCCAGGTGATTTCCCCTCATATACAGCTTCTAAAGCGTTTATTTGGTCGACCAAAGGCCTGAGTTTATCCAGGGCTTTTTCGTCAGAACTACCCAATATCTTAGTTATCGCTTTTAAAAAGGCCATTGTGTTTTATTACCAGTCCAGTATTCCGAGAAGAATTATACGATTAGCGCATTTATCCGCACCAGCGGTTATGATCCAAATTCAATGAAGTCTAAGACTCAAACATTGCCCCAACTGAAAGACCACCATGGATCCTGTGAATCGCCTCTCCCAGCATGGGAGCTATAGAAAGAACTGTTAATTTTGGACCGTGTTTTTCATCTGGTACCGGTAATGTATCAGTCACGACAGTTTCAAGGACATCACTCTGTCCCAGTATTTTACTGGCCTCACCAGATAGTACTGGGTGTGTTACAGCACANTAAATATCCTGCGCCCCATGTTTTTTTAAGGCCTGTGCTGTTGCTATCACAGTCCCTCCTGTACCTAACTCGTCATCAACAATCAGCGCGGTTTTATTTTTGACATCTCCAATCAAGCTCACAGCCTCGACTCGATCCTCATTACCTATCCTATGTTTCTCCACCAATGACATNCCAACATTCAAAAACCTTGCNGTATCTCTGGTTCTTTTGACATCACCCGCGTCAGTAGCAGAAGCTACCTCGATGCCTATGTCGTTATTTTTAAAATNCCTCGCTAGCATCTGTACAGCAGATAACTCATCAACCGGTATATTGAAAAACCCCTGTATTTGCCCAGCGTGAAGGTCGACCGTTAGAACCCTATCTGCTCCAGCCACCGTAAGTAAATTTGCAACCAANCGAGCTGTTATTGGTACCCTTGGTTGGTCTTTCTTATCACTACGTCCATAGGAATAATGCGGTATAACAGCCGTTATACGACCAGCAGATGCCCTTTTCGCAGCATCTATCATGACCAAAAGNTCCATTATATGGTCATTAACCGGCCTGCAAAAAGTCTGCANCAAAAAAACATCCTTTTCTCTGATATTTTCCTTAAAACTCACGAATGTGTTGTCATTACTGAATTTAAAGACGTCGCACTCGCCTAAAGGAATACGTAAATAATCACAAATATCATCCGCAAGCTTCGGATGGGAATTACCGGAAAAAATTCTTAAATCTTCAAATGAGGGCATATTACAGTCATCTACACAGTATTTTGATATGAATAACAACCTATTTTGGTCGTTTTCGGTCGGTCAAGCGAGCCGAATTATAGCACAGCAAAACACACTCAATGACAGAGGTTCTCTTACTAGTATTGCTTATTCCGCCAAGGTAACTGATACTTTTCTTTCCTATCGTTAGGATGTTTATCAGGACAATAAAATGGCAAGACAATTACCAGTAAAACCTCAGCTAAGAGATTTATCACCTCGGTGGATCCAACGACAAGACGGAGTATTTCTGCATCTAGAAGACGATCTAGGGTTGGCAAAGACAGCCGTACAAATACCACAAAATCTAACTCCAATACTCCTGTTATGTGACGGGACCAGGGCGCTCCCAGCTATTAATGGGGCTTTATTGCTCCAAGGTATTTCAATAGGGGAGAAAAGAATTTATAACCTTATTGAGCAACTAGATGATGCTTTGTTGTTGGAAAACGGTAAGTTCGCCGCCGAAAAGATTAAAGCCATCCAAAAGTATAGAAATTCTAAACATCGGCCAATGNCTTTCGCAGGAACAATATATCCTTCCACAATTTCTGACCTAGACCTTTTTATTGAAGAGAGTAAATCCAAATTCAAACGGTCTGGCCAATCCGATGAATATGACGGTATCTTACAAGGATTGCTATCCCCACATATTGATTTCGCCAGGGGTTACGCTACCTATGCAGAATTGTGGAAAGAAAGTGAAGAGGACCTAGAGGGCATTGAACAGGTGGTCATTCTAGGAACAGATCACAGCGGGGGTCTAGGATCCATAACCCCTACTATGCAAAACTACCAAACTCCATACTCAGAGCTAGAAACCGACTTAGAAGGGATCAAATTAGTAGAGACGGCTATTTCAGGAAAAGACCCCTACAACGAAGAGTTACATCATCTTAAGGAACATTCCATTGAATTAGCATTGACCTGGCTTCACAATTCCATGGAAGGAAAACAGTTCAAATTGCTGCCGATATTATGTGGCTCCTTTCAGAAGTTCATTATTGACAAGCAACAACCAGACAGCGATGAAACAATTAATAATGTAATNGATTCGATCTCCGAATATCGCAAAAGAGCGAGGACTTTAGTGATCGCGGCNGGAGACTTAGCACATGTTGGGCCGGANTTTGGCGACGAGACCACTATGGATGAATNATCTCTCGCNGACCTAGCATCAAAAGACCATATNTCGCTAGCAAGTATTGAAAAAGGTGACCCTGACAATTTTTTTCAAACCAGNGCNGAAGAAGCAGACGTAAGAAAAATTTGTGGNCTTACTCCCATATACCTAATGGGNAAAATTTTGAGCGACTGTAAAGGCTACAGTGTTGGATATGATCAATGCCCAGCAGACCAAAATAGAACATCCTTTGTGTCTATTGCTGGCACTTTATTATTCGGCGAATGAGGCAAAACAGACATGAAAAGGGTAGGATTTTTGCTGAAAGTACGGGAAGAATATATCGAAGAATACAAAACCCATCACCAAAATGTCTGGGANGAAATGAAGNACGCTTTANTCAAACATGGATGGNATAACTATTCCTTNTTCATTAGATCGGACGGAATGCTATTTGGCTATTTTGAAGCTAGAGAATCTTTCNCTAAGTGTCTTGATGGAATGTCCAAAGAGCAAATCAACANNAAATGGCAGGAAGTAATGTCGCCATATTTTGAANTTCTTGAANGCTCGGCGCCTGACCANTCTATNGTAGAGCTTGAGGAAGTTTTTCATCTNGATTAAGGAGTNGGTACCTANGATGAGNCTAAAGTCAAAAAAAGTGATTGTCACTGGAGGGGCTTCAGGAATAGGAAGGGCGATATGTACTGTCTTCGCTGCGGAAGGTGCATCAGTAGTGGTGGCTGACATAGATGAATCAGGCTCTATAGAAACTTTATCTCAGATACAGTCGGANGNAGGACAAGCCATAGCCATTACTACAGATGTGTCATCNGAAGAAAGNGTNGCTAAAATGGTGTNGGCCTCGGCATCGTTCCTAGGCGGGATTGATATCCTCGTCAACGATGCTGCTGCATTTGTATTTGGCAGNCTNGAANATGTAAGCCTCNAGGATTGGGAAANAGTGTTTGGAGTCAATGTCATCGGGGCTTCAAATACCATAAAGCACTCCCTGCCNTACCTAAANGATTCTGCGTCCCCAAACATAGTTAATATTGCATCTGTCAGTGGATTTATAGCCCAACCGGCATTTGTGCCTTACAACGCCTCCAAAGGAGCCTTATTGCAGCTGACTAGGTGTTTAGCTATGGATCTTTCAGAATTCAAGGTAAGAGTTAANGCTGTTTGTCCCGGAGCCATCTATACCCCTGCCACCGAACGACATATAGCCTTTGAAAATGCAGACAGAGATGAATTCTTAGAAAAGGCAGGGGAAGAAAGCTTCCTTAAGAGGGTTGGCCAACCAGAAGAAGTTGCATATGCGGCCTTATTCCTAGCGTCAGATGAAGCATCTTTCATAACCGGCNCCGAACTCGTTGTAGACGGAGGTGCCACGGTATGAGTTCGGATGGATTTAAATTCGTAGACGCTCACGTGCATTTCTACGATATGAAGCATCCCACACTTTACTACGGCCATTGGCAACCAGATGAAGACCATCCCTTTTTGGGATCACAAACCCGTATATTGGGTTCCAAAAATTATCTCGCCGAAAACTTCCTGGCAGATTCTGTAATTCACGGGGTGACTAAGGTAGTACATGTGCAAGCAGCTATAGGTTCAAAAGATCCGGTCGAAGAAACTAAATGGTTGCAAGAGATTTATCAAAATACAGGGATTCCGAACGCAATAGTCGGTCATGTAGACCTAAGAGATAGTAAAGCAGGCGATGTAATAGAACGTCATTTGGAGAANGATAATTTCAAAGGTGTCCGGGATTTCTCATACGGAGAATACTTAGTAAGTAAGCAATTCAGGCAAGGGTACAGTCTACTTGAACAATACGACCTTGTTTCCAGTATAGCCGCACAGTGGCAAGATATGGACAATCTTGCCGATTTGGCCCAAACCTATCCTAATATCAAANTTGTACTCGATCACGCCGGTTTTCCCTCGAAACGNAGCATTGAATATTTNGNGGATTGGAAGGCCGGGATGGGAAGAATCGCGAAAATTGAAAACATTTTCTGCAAAATATCGGGGCTTGGCATGGGGGACAATAACTGGACTACAGAGTCTATTAGACCGTATGTGGAAACATGCATCGAACTTTTCGGAATAAGGCGATCTTTATTCGCCACGAATTGGCCTATCGACAGCCTATGGAGTGAATATGGTGACGTAGTTGANGCCTATCGCAAGATAACTAATAATTACTCAGAANCTGAAATNGAAAGATTGTTTTCAAAAAATACAGAGGAAATTTATAAGCTATAGCTCANCGGTTTCATCAATACGCTGAAGTAGGGTTGCAATAAATTTTTATCATGGNAGCCCATCCCACAACAGGTACTAACCATAGAAGCAACCACCACCATCTTTTGTTTTGATCATGAAGACGCCTTACATTTATTGAAATAGTCGGGCATAGCATCACAATCCAAAACAACGTAGTCAGAGGATTAAAGGGCAGGNAACTGAATAAAACGGTGTCAATAATAATTAAAGGCAAACTGCAAATTATTTCAAATAGAACGAAAAACCATATTTCGCCCCTAGTAGACCGGCCCCCAAAATCTGACCATCTCCTNAAGGCTAAATTTATCGCAAGTGAGAAGGTCAAATTTAATTGTTCCTATAANATTTTAAATCCGTCATAACCGTTTTTTGCTACCTCATCACAATACTCTCGATATGGTGGAATACCCCCAGCATAAGGCATGAAGATTCGTTTTTTGCCGGGTATATTGGCTCCTACATACCATGAATTACAAGTATATCTCAAAGTATTTCCGGCAATTTCCTCCACGTGGTTAGTCCAATATTCTTCNGCAGCTAACTCTGCTTCGATTTCAGAGTGGCCACCTAGATCCATATAATTTATGCAGTCTCTTATCCACTCAACATGCTGTTCAATGGAAGTCATCATGTTGGAGAGTACAGAAGGGCTGCCCGGACCCGTTATAGTAAACATATTTGGGAATCCTGACATACTTAATCCAAGATAGCTTTTTGGTCCTTCTGACCAAATTTCTTTTAGGTTGCGNCCATCTTTTCCAGTTATATTCATCGACAGTAGAGCCCCAGTCATAGCATCAAACCCAATAGCGAAAACAACGATGTCGAATTCATAAATCTTTTCTTTTGTTTGNATCCCTTCTTTCACTAGGCATTCGATGGGATCAGAGTTGACATCAAGGAGAGTCACATTGCTCCGGTTATAAGTTTCATAATAATCACTATCCGCACACAGACGTTTACAGCCAATGGTGTTTGTCGGGGCAAGTAGTTCTGCTGTTTCAGAATTTTGAACCGTTTCTCGTATCTTATTTCTAACAAATTCCGCCGCCGTGAAATTAGCCTCATCGCTGGTTCCGATATCAGAATAAGCAGCTGTGAAACCTGTTCCTCCTTCGTCCCATCTCTTCTGATATTCTTGGGTTCTANTTATTTCCGAAACTGATAGCGCTGATTCTGGGCCAGCTTCCAAAGATGCTATGCCAGCACGGTTTGCTTTTGCCTCTATTCTTATTTCAGAATACCTGCTTTTTACACCTTCTACCTCACTATCGATCAAAGGTCTATTTTTCGCAGGAATCGAATAGTTTGCAGTCCTTTGAAAAACAGTTAAATGTTTAGCTTCCTTGGCAATTACTGGTATCGCTTGCACCGCGGTGGAACCAGTTCCTATGATACCAACGGTTTTCCCCGAAAAATCGACTCCATCATGAGGCCATCTGCCAGTTATATACCAGTCCCCCTGGAATTCTTTAATACCTTTAAATTTTGGTTCATTCACGGATGACAAAGTACCTGTAGCCATCACACAAAACTTGCTTTGAAATTCTTCCTTAGAAGAGGATTCCAGTAACCATTTTTGTTTATGTTGGTCATATTTAACGGAACTGACCCTAGTTTGGAATTTGATATGCCTTCGCAAATCGAACCTGTCTGCTACGTGGTTAGCATATTCCAATATTTCAGGCTGGGTGGAAAATCTATGGCTCCAATTCCATTCCTGTTGCAGTTCTTCGGAAAAAGAATAGGAATACTCCATACTCTCCACATCACATCTCGCACCTGGGTATCTATTCCAATACCAGGTACCACCGACTCCTGTCGCCTCTTCTAAAACAAGTACATTTAGACCTGTCTTCCTTAGCTCATGTAGCATATACATACCGGCAAATCCAGCACCTACCACTATCACATCATAGACAACTGTATCGCTATTTATAGGATCTAATTCAGGTTTCAGAGAAGTCAATTTTGGCCACCTTTGCAAGTTACTTCTTAGGGTCAGTTTGCAAAATTATACCCATTTTTGGTGGGAATACTGAGTTTGCATTGTTTATTTCTTTTGCGCAGAAACGACAAATAAGGGATCAGATACAACAGAGCCGACAGGACTAATATCTATTGCGTTAGGGACACTCCATAAACCTGAATTGCCGAAGTAACTCCCGATCAAATTGGCCCTTTCAATATTATCGAATGCTTTCCAGATTTTTGTTGCCTTTGTGGGAAACATACGGTTTGAGTATACAACGTGAAATTTACAATCTTTTTTCAAAACCCTGTTGACTTCATCAAATACAGAAATCGGGTCNGTCATATATTGGATCGAAACAACAACCATAACCGCATCAAATTTACTATCCTCATAAGGCAAATTAGANTCCTTGTTTATATCCTTGATAACCCAGTGGTCAAGCTGAGGATTGTTGGACATTTCTTCTCCATTCAACCCCAACCCGTATACCTGATGCGTAGTGACTCCATCGGGAATATGAGAACGCCAACTACTCATTAGGTCAAGCATGGTGCATCCTTCAGGCAATTGGTCTAAAAGGTACTTTTTTAATTGGGTGATGGCAGNAGCATCAATGTGAACTACCAATCTGGCCTCNGAATAAAACAAGGCATCGTCCGATTCATCTTCTCGATTGAATGAACTTTCTGGGTAATCCATATTTGTATAAATTTTTAAATTATGGGCTAGCCTTTAGGANACCTTTCCTATCAAATATTCCCCATCATTCCATGCTGGTTCAGAAGCGAGGTATTGCATCATATTAGTGAAATTTTCATGTTGTTCTGGTCTATTAGCGTTCTCAATATAAGCCTCCCTGCTTTCAAACACCGCTACACCCACCAAATCTGAACGCAAGTTATCTGGTTTCATCAAAAAAAAAGCCACAGCCCCCGGAGGGTTTTCTAGCTTCTCGAAACTAGCTATTAATGCTTGCTCGTAACCTTCTTTTACGTCTAGGTTAAATATCGTTCCATACATAAAAACACTCCATATTCTGTCGAACCGGCGGACCCTGATTCTATGATTTTCAATAAAAATGCCCCTTATATTCACTAAACATAAGAGGCATTAAGGTTCTCTGGCACTATCTACTTAACTCCCGGGAGGAGCATAGGTTATTTCAGCCGCCTTTTTCATGGCAGCTACAGCGTCCTCAACCGATATAAGTGGGGTGGTCTTCAAATTTGCCACACCACCGCCGGCCGAAATTGCCATGGACAGCGCTGCTGCACTGACGTTATCTGGCATATCAGCGATGATCACCAAGTCACCAGCGCCGAATGAAAGATAGGCGGATTCAATGGATCCTCCCATTTTTTCGAAANCAGGTCGGACGACCTCGATTCTGTTTTTCGGATCAGCTATCTGAGCTGCCCAAGCTTCGGCGGTGTATGAACCGGTTATTAAATACTTTGCCATTTTCGGTACTCCTTATATGGTTACTATGCTAAGCCTACTCGGCATGTTTCCTCAGAATTGATTACTGGCGAACGATGCCATAAGTGAAAAATCAAACCGGTAAGNGTTTTCATATTAGCATTTTTTTGCCTGACACATTTCAGAACAAGAAGTTGCATTAAATTGAGTTGCGCTAAATCTCAACCTCACTAACGGCGGCTTACCGTGAAGGGCTTCCCAGAGTCACACCCCCNTCTACGTTGAGCGTAACACCAGTAACCCACTTGGACTCATCACTAGCCAAATAAACAGCAGCCCACCCTACATCCCANGGAGTTCCTTCCTGTTTTAAAGGAGAGGCGTTTTGTCGAGTCTGTCTTTTTTCCGGTGTCATATTTGGAGCCGTCATTGACGAATATATGGGCCCCGGCAAAATACAATTAACCCGAACTCCATCCGCGGCGTGATCCACTGCCATTGCCTTGGTGAGGGCAATTACCCCACTTTTTGAAACCGTGTAGGGAGTTAATCCTCGAGGTCTGATAGCCGATATTGACGAAATATTAATAATGGACCCACCTCCTCTTGTCACCATTTCAGGCACGCTATATTTACCCATTAACATCATAGATTTAATATTGACCTGCATGACTTTATCCCACTCCTCTTCTGATACCTCAACGACAGTCCCAGAACCTCCGATCCCAACATTGTTATGAAGGATATCTAACCTACCAAATGCCCTTATGGTTTTTTCGACGACCTCTTGGCAAGTCGACGCCTTGGTAACATCGCCGACATAGGTGATACATTCGCCTTTGGCNGATTCAATTTTTTGTTGGGTTCTAATTAGGTTTTCTCCGTTAGAGTCGACCAACATTACCTTGGCTCCTTCCCTGGCAAATAAAATTGATGTTGCTTGACCGTTTCCTAAGACATCGCCACGTGAGCCTGAACCAGTGACAATGGCCACTTTTCCCTTTAATCTACCTAAATTCGTTGACATAAAGTAACCTCCCTTTTCGAGCTACCGGTGNAAAATTTGTGCAATTATGACATTAGAAGANTTTATTTCTAGATTCAACTCGGCTGAATTGCAGAAAGCTTTAAATATCCAACATCTACCAAACATCGGAACCAATGATGACAAAATCATCGAACTGGCAGCNGCAAGCAGTACTAAATCTGAAATNGCTTNCTTATTGGAAGGACTGGAAGAGTACAGGCTAAGAGAAATTTCTTTGGAGTTTGAAGTAGCAGGTGCAGCCACATTAAGTCGAAAGCGACTAACTACTAGGGTTATTCAGATAGTGCTAGATGAGTACGAATCTTTTGGCCAAAGTCTCACTAAAATTAAAAATCTCAAAACACTAATCNTTTTATCTNCAGCNGCCTCAATGACTATGNTTATTTTCATCACCACAGCTCTTCTTTACAGCAATGCAATCGCATTCCTTTCTGCAATTGCATTCGGCATACCTGCAAGTTTGTTCCTATATGGAAGCATAAAAACCAGATTACAAAAAACGGTCAAAAAACGAGTTAATTNAACCTGTCGGGTAATTGTAATTCTGCTGCAATATCAGTGAACCACTCAATCACATCAGGATGGTANGGGATACCGTTTTCCAATCTTTCCTTCTCTTCTTCATGCTCAGGTAGGCCCGCATATGTGACGTTATCATGCCCGGGAGCTGGCGCGGATTCTCTGAGGGTTTTCATATATTGATCCAAATCATCTTTGAACATATCCACATCAACAAATGCGTCAATCTTGTACGCAAGAAAATGGTGAGATGCCCCAGCTTTTCTATTTGGTCCGGCACCACCACCAGATAAAACTGCTGAAAGTATTTCTATCATCACAGCAAGGCTGTATCCCTTATGGGACCCTAGTTCGCGTGTCCCGCCTAGTGGCAGTATCTTAAAATCGTCCGGGACTGGTCTTTCATCCATTATTGGGGAGCCATCTGACTCAGCAACCCATCCAGGAAGGGCATCCACTCCTAATCTTTTAGCGAGGGTAATTTTATTACCTGCAACTGAACTCATCGAGGCATCAAAAATAAAAGGAGGCTCTACACGGGTAGGAGCGGCAATTGCCAAAGGATTTAATCCGACTAACCTTTCGGAGCCACTGGTAGGCAATACTGAGACTCCCCCAGTTGTCATTGCAATACCGATCATATTGTGTTCGAGTGCCATCATAGCGTGATANCCAGCCGCCCCAAAATGAGCACCATTGNTCACTGACACGGCGCCAATACCATATTTCTCTGCCCTTTCGATTGCCATATTCATGGCAGCCGGCCCCACTACAAGACCATGGCCTTGGTCACTATCGATTGTACAAACCGCTAAAGCTTCCCTNACTATCTTCCAGTTTGGAGTAGGATTGATACGGCCTTCCTGGAAACCGGCGACATAACTCTTCATCATGTTGCTTACCCCATGTGACTCCACACCTCTTATGTCTGCGTACATCAACACATCTGCTGCTAGAGCAGCATCGCTAGCTGGCATCCTCATTTTTACAAAAATATCTTCTACAGCAGCCCTCATATCCTCTTGTTGCACTCGTACAGCTATTTCTTCCGGTACATGAAATCTTTCAAGCACAGTAAACTCCTGATTTTATGGATTAATAAGCAGTCCTTCCCCTACAAATATAATCTCGAACAGTACTACGATTTTTTGTAAATAGCACACTTTTTTATAAAGGGACCAATCTTGAAATATTTACTATGTAATCACCTTTCAGTAAAGAAGCCAGTATTAATTCATTCTATTTTCTATATCGAATAATGCAATTATTATTGCCTTGATAAATTAGGCTATATCATTGACACCACTGGAAANNAAGCTATACCCTGNTTTCCTGCCTTTTATATNGATGTATTACCTAACAAAACCGGAGATAGAAATTCNCTATGGGCAAACATAAAAATCTAGTTTTTATTTTCAGTGATCAGCAACGTTACGACACTATGGCTTGTTACGGTAATGACTGGATAAAAACTCCAAACCTAAATTCACTTAGTGAAGAATCCTTTGTTATGGAACGAGCCTATGTGGGGCAGCCTGTTTGTACCCCTGCCAGAGGAACAATAACCACAGGCCTTCATCCTCATAACGCTGGGCCAACAGTAAACGTAATACCTCTTCCGGCAGAGCAGAAAACTATCGCCGAATATTTACCATCTGAATATGAGACAGCATGGTTTGGCAAATGGCATTTGGGGGATGACGGAAATGCCCAACACGGCTTCAAGCATTGGATTTCTACAGAAGACCACATGTCACGGTTTGTAGGCCTTAGTACTGAACCTAGTAAAAGCGATTGGCACAATTATCTGGTCGATCAAGGTTATTCACCAGATTCTACTCTGTCCAACGACCAACCTCATTTACCGAAAGAAGTCACCAAAAATACCATTGATGACTGGGAGATTTTTAGTCCAGAGAAAAGATCTGAGCTACCTGCCGAACACCAAATGGCACATTTTTTGGGAAGAAACGCAGTGGAGTTTATCGAAAACCATAAAGATAACCCATTCTGTCTCTATGTGAGTACATTCGAACCCCACTCTCCTTATAACGGACCATACAATGATTTATACGATCCAGCCTCATTGCCGGTAGGGCCTGCATTTCTGAAAAAGCCGGAAAACGCCCCTCTGATAAGNAGGTTAAGGGCNGAGAACAACATGCAGTTCCTTGAAGGATCATCCGGGTCCTATAAAGGCTATGTCGAAAAGCAAATAAGGGGCGTGCATAACGANATAAGCTCAGAATACGGCTGGCGGGAACTGAGAGCTAAGTATTTAGCTAACATCACTTTAGTGGACGACATGGTTGGAATGATCGTGAAATCTCTCGAAGAACAAGGCGTTCTCGATGATACAGTGATAGTTTTCACCAGTGAGCACGGAGAGATGGCTGGAGATCATGGAATGCTGGAAAAACGTTCCATGTATGAAGAATCCGCAAGGGTGCCAATGGTCATAAGGGCCCCAAAGATAAGCACTGACAAAAAGGTAGTCAGCGGTAACTTTAGTCATGTTGACCTGGTTCCCACGCTTTTGGATCTGTTAGGTGTGGATGTCCCCGATGGACTAGACGGTAAATCAGTTGCAGAAGTCTTAGAAGATGGATCAAATCTCCGAAACAATGAAGTGTTCGTAGAATGGAATGGGATAGGATCGATCGAAGACAGGTTACTAGGAACTCCTGATATTAATTCTATGCATCAGGCACCTTGGAGAACACTAGTCTATAGAGACTGGAAATTGAACCTGTGCGCCACTGATAAATGTGANCTCTACAACTTGAGAGAAGACCCTAATGAACTGAACAATTTGATCGATAGTCCTGAACATCAGGACACAGTCCGGCTTTTAAGTACAAAAATAAGAGCTTGGCAATACAAAACAAACGATAACGCGCCTTTATAGNCAAACTTATAGTTGGAATACCAANAAAAATGGAGGATTCAATGAGAATAAAAGTTGGCACATTAGTAAGCTTCAGTGTCGTCGCCGTAATGGTCATGGCACTAGTAGGATGTAGTTCCTCTGATTCGGGTGCAGCACCTGCAGCACCTGCAGCAGCAGCTCCTGCACAAGCAGGTAGCAGTTCAGGATATGTACCGGCACTTCCCGCCCAGCCAGCAGCAGCAGCAGCAGCAGCAGCAGCAGCTCCTTCAGCGGAAGTAGCAGCAGCAAAAAAAGTTTCTGCTAAACCAAAGCAAACCGTTGCTAAAACTGTCACCGAGTTCGAAGGTGGTAAGCGCGGTGGAGTAATGAAGATAATCACCCAGAAATGGTTCCAGAGATGGGATATGACTACCAGATCTCACTGGTCATCAACTCAAGGCCTCAACCGACACTACAGTGGAGTACTTCAGTTTTCACCTCGAGATGGGCTAACTGTAACTCCCGACCTGGCCAAAAGCTGGTCTCTGGCTGATGACCTCACAGGGTCAACCTTTGTATTTAACGAAGGGGTCAAGTGGCATGACGGGGAAGACTTCAGTGTTGATGATGTGATCTATACCATCAATAGGTGGCAAAACCCACCAGATGGTGTACCGCAACCTAGAATCGCTGGCTTACTTCTAGTTGATTCGATGTTAAAAGTTGGAGATAACACCTTACAAATCTCACACACCAAACCAACAAGTAGGATACTTCCTGCTATGGCTGACGCATGGCACATAATTTTTCCGGAACATGTGCTTGAGAAAACTGGAGGGGTTTTAAGTACTGGAGAACAAGTTATTGGTACCGGTCCTTTCAAAGTAGAGAGCTTTTCAGAGGGAAACAATATTGTTTCCGTTGCAAACCCTGACTACTTCCAAGATGCACCGGACGGTAGCCCGTTCCCATACCTGGATGGAATCACTGGAATAGCTTTCGCCAATAATGATCTTTCGGCAGCTGCGCTTGCAACAGGTCAAGTTGACTACTACACGTCACTGACGCCATCCAAATCATTCCCGATTAAAGAAAAGAGACCTTCTGTAGTAATAACCAGATGGGATAGCCCAGGTTTCCAGGGAATATCCATGAATACGACTAAGGCTCCATTTGATGACTTAGAACTGAGGAAAGCTTTTGCTTGTGGACTTAACACACATGCGATCGCTGAATTGTCTAGTACACCTGGAGTTGTACCTATGGAATATAGGCAAATCAGCTTCTTCGGAACAGCCGATCCCAACTACGAAAATGTTGCCGGACTGAAGTGCGTTGACCCAGCACAAAGAGAAGCTAATGAAGCCGAATCTATGGCTGTATTCAAAGCAAAAGGATTCACAGAGGTNGAGTTCGACTCTGATGCACCAGATGATCCTATTGCGACAATTGTTCAACAGCAAATGAAAAACCTCGGTGTTGATGTAAAAATAATCGTTAGTGAAGGTACCACTGCACGAGAAAAGGCATACGCTGGGGACACAACCTTGTTCTTCTTTGGACAAGCTGTTGCTAGTAAGAGCCCGGTTGAAATAATCAACCAGGTTTATCGACCAGGNGCNGGCTTTGANCTNTACCAAGNAACNCCNCCAGCCAAATGGTCAGAACTTCTAGACCAACTCGATATGGCTGAGCTGGGTTCTGAGGAAGAAAAGGCACTTACAGCCCAAATGGACACGATAATGTGGGAAGANTGGATGCCTAAAGTACCTGTTAGAAGGCCAGATGAATTTCAGGTCAAGCAGGACTATGTTAGAAACATCGATGCCATAGCAACCGCAAAATTTATTCAATCTAGATTTGTGGATGCCTGGTTGGACAAATAAGAAACTCCCGAATTCAGACCTCAATCCCGACCCAGTCTAATCCAACCGATAGATTGGCAAAGGGATTGAGGTCTCATGAAATTGAGCTGACTCTAAGAATCCGATAAAATAACCAGACTTTGGTTATGAAGCAGACACCAATGGTAGCCTTTAGGTATTAGGTAAAGTATATGAGGCAATACATACTTAGAAGGCTACTACTATTACCCCCGACACTGTTGTTGCTCGGGACAATTTTGTTTTTCATGATTCAATCGATCCCTGGAGATGTTGCCTCAGCGCTCCTTGCAGGAGAAGAAAACGCAGTTGATCCGAAAACGATGGAAAAATTCAGGGAAGATTTGGGACTGAACGAACCACTCTTTTTCCANTATGGGAAATGGCTAGCGCAGACTGCTACAGGAGATTTGGGATATTCCTATTACTTCAGTAAGCCGGTGTGGGATGTCATAAAGCCGAAAATTGAAACGACAGTTACTTTGGCCATATTTGGAATAATAATTGCTATCGTACTAGCATTACCCGCCGGAATATTCTCAGCTCTTTTCAGGGGAAGTTTGTTTGACCAGACCATCCGAACTATCAGCGCAGCAGGAATGGCGGTTCCGGCCTTTTGGCTAGGGATAATAATACTCTTAATTTTATCAAGAATCGTTGGCTGGATGCCTCCTGTAATGCACTATAGTGTCTTTGATAACCCCATAGATGCGTTTCAGAGATACCTCTTCCCATCCTTGATATTAGGTTTTCGATCTGCTGCGGTGATAAGCCGTATGGTCAGGTCAATGATGCTAGAAGTACTGTCCGAAGATTATGTAAGGACTGCTTGGGCGAAAGGTTTGCAACCAAGGTCTGTAATCATTGGCCATGCCCTTCGAAATGCGTTACTGCCGGTGGTAACGATGTTAGGAATGTTATTCGCCACATTGATAGATGGAGCTGTTGTTCTTGAAACAGTATTCAATTTGCCTGGAATTGGTCTTCTTATGGTGGATTCAGTCATCGCCCGCGATCCTGGTATGGTCCTTGGATTGGTACTATCGATAGGAATTTTCATGTTGATATGGATACTTTTAATTGACCTTTCCTACAAGGTGTTAGANCCCAGGGTTGAGTATGACTAGGAAACCTGGATATTAGAGAAAAATGACATTACAAACTGAGTCTAGTAAAAAATCTGAAATANTCAGACNTTCCCGGCGTTTGATTCGACAAAACCCAGCCGGAGCTGTGGGTGCNTTCGTGGTTCTTACCGTATTAATAGGCGCAATATTCGCCCCATTTATAACACCCTTTGAGTANGATTCATTTGCCAGTAGCCGATACACCAAACCCATGGGTAATTCGATGGACGGTAGCTTAATGGTACTTGGATCAGATAATTTGGGGAGAGATCAATTTACCCGACTTCTATATGGTGGAAGAATTTCTCTCCTAGTCGGATTCGTCTCACCAATCGTAGGAGTAGCCATCGGAACATTGCTTGGTATAGTTAGTGCTTATTATGGAAAGTGGACAGATTTATTACTTCAAAGANTCACTGATACTCTTTTGATCCTACCTGGTCTTATTATATTAATGACTGTGACCGCCTCTTTTGGTTTCACAATAACTGTGGTGTTACTGGCTCTAGCTTTGTTCAGCATGATCGGTAGCATAAGAGTTGTCCGATCTCACGTATTGGGATTAAGAGGCNCCCAATTTATAGACGCACAAAGAGCGATTGGATCATCAGATCTACGAGTGATATTTATTCATTTGCTGCCGAATACACTACCAGTAACGGTGGTTTTAATAGCAGTTGGAATAGCTGGAGCTATAGTTGCAGAGGCTCAATTAAGCTTTTTAGGACTTGGTATAGCTCCTCCAGTACCAACTTGGGGGAATATGCTAAATGGTGCACAAGCCCGGTTTGACCTTGGACCACATCTGGCGATATGGCCTGGAATTTTNATATCAGTNACAGTNTTAGGACTCAACCTCGTAGGTGATGCTGTAAGAGACATAATGGACCCAAGNCTACGAGGAAGACAATAATACAAATCATTTATAAGAAAATTGAAAACTGTTTAGGAGATTGAAATGGCAGATCGAAAACCAAATATAGTATTCATGTTTAGCGACCAGCAACGNTATGACACNATGGCNGCCTANGGGGCNGANTATATGGAAGTACCTCATTTAAANCAGCTTTCTGAGGAAAGTTTTATATTCCAAAATGCCTATGTCGCCCAACCGGTCTGTACCCCGGCTCGAGCAACCATAATGTCAGGCCTCTATCCACATACAGCAGGACCAATTGTGAATATGATTAATTTGCCGGCAGAGGTCAAAGTGATCTCTGAGATGATATCGGATGAATATTTCAAAGGATATATGGGTAAATGGCATCTCGGTAATGATATTGAAAGACAGCATGGTTTCAATGTTTGGAAATCAAGCGAAGACTCCCACGGAACTGGATACACACACACACAATTAAATAATGAAACATCCTCATATACGGAATACCTAATTGAAAAAGGCCATGAACCTGACAACATACCAGATATACAAGGGGACAATGTGGCTGCTGGTAGAAAATTCAATTTACTGGGTCGCAAATCTGGGCAAAGAGCACCTACATTTACCTCAAATGCCCATTACGACATGCCGGAAGAAGATCAAATGGCATCTTATCTCGCTCAAGAAGCCACACAATTTATAGAAGACAACAAAGACAAACCATTCGTCCTCTATGTGAGCACATTTGAACCCCACTCTCCATACCATGGGCCTTTTATGGATCAATACGACCCAGCAACGATCCCGGTAGGGCCTGCTTTCTTAGAAAAACCGGAAACAGCTTCGTTGGTAAACAGAGTCAGAGCCGATTATTTTATGAAGTTCATGCTTGACGGCGAAGACCAAACCCAGGACGCGTACATGATGAACTATGCTGCCGCCCGGGAAGACGTCACAACCGAAGAGGGGTGGCGTCAATTAAGGGCCCACTACATGGCCAACATTACGCTTGTAGACAACATGGTTGGAACTATCAACCAAGCTATTAAGGATGCTGGTATAGAAGATAATACAATAGTCGTATTCACCAGTGAACACGGCGATATGATGGGTGATCATGGAATGCTTGAAAAACGTTCAATGTTTGAAGAGTCGGCTCGTGTNCCACTACTCATGAAAGTACCGTGGCTTTCCAAAGGAAACCAGGTCATCGAAGGAAGTGTAGGCCATATAGACCTTGTGCCAACTCTGCTGGACCTGATTGGGCAAGAAGTGCCTAATCATTTACAAGGGAAAAGCTTAAAACCTGTTCTTGAAGGGGAATCTGATCTTTCTGAGAATGACGTATTCATATCTTGGAACGGCTACGACAACAACATACCAGATAGGTTCCTTGGTGACATAAAAATTAATAGGATGCTCAGATTGCCATGGAGGACCGTGGTAACGCCAGATAGATGGAAATTAGCTCTATGTGCTGGGGATCAATGTGAACTTTACGACCTAAATGATGATCCTTATGAACAAAATAATTTGTTTAATGATCCCGACCAACAGGACCGGGTGAGGGATATGGCCGCCAGAATTAGAGTATGGCAAGTCCAAACCGGGGATACAGCACCTATTCCTTCCACAATTTAGTTCCGCAACGGCCAAACAGGATGAGTGAGGGATATTTTATCGCCTTTATTCATCCTGTTTTAGTCACCGCAATATTTCTGGTTATTACCTAAAACTTTTTTTTAGAGAGGGATATTATGGCAAAGCAACCAAATCTTGTTTTCGTATTCAGCGACCGTCAAAGATTTGACACATTAGAAGCCTATGGAAACGATTACGTAAAAGCACCCAATTTAAATGCACTTGCCAAAGAAAGCATTGTTTTCAAAAACACCTATGTGACGCAGGCAGTCTGCGCCCCAGCTAGAGCGTCAATTATGACTGGTCTATACCCTCATGCTGCGGGCATCCCTAGAAACAAACTGGTTATGCCTGAAGAGGTAGAAACCATTGCCAACATGGTATCTGACGACTACAAGAAGGCATATTTCGGAAAATGGCACTTGGGTAATGAGGTAATCAACCAGAGAGGATTTGACGAATGGGCTAGCGGTATGGAGACATTACGTGAAGAATATACTAAGGAAGAATATTTGGATATGGACACGAGTTACCACGAATTTCTTGTGGAAAACGGGTTTGAACCTGATGAGCTTCTCCTTGGGAGTAAGATATTCTCGGATGAGCTGAGGGCAGCTTTGCCGGCAGAATTTCAAATGGCCTCATTTTTTGCAAATAGAGCTGAAACATTCATTAAAGAGAACAAAGATAATCCTTTTGTAATGTACGTTAGTTTCTTAGAACCTCATCCGCCATGGACAGGCCCATACGATGGGATACACGATCCTCAACAGGTACCCATTGAACCAACTTTCCTGAAGAGACCTGACGGCCATTCATTGTTCAGCAGGGTGAGAGCAGATTTCTTTATGCAATCGGATCTTCATACTCCGGATGATGTTGATGATTCAGAATGGGAAAAGGGCAGGGCAGAATATAACGCGTTAGATAAGGCGATCGGTCGACAGTTTGATCTCAAGAACCCAGATTCGTGGAAGCAAATAAGGGCAAACTACTATGGAAATATCACCTTAGTAGATGATGCNGTGGGTAAAATTCTTGATGCTCTAGATGAAGCAGAGATAGCAGAGAATACAATATTTATTTTTACCAGCGAGCATGGTGATTTAGTAGGAACTCATGGAATGATGGAAATGCGAACCTTCTATGAGGAAGCTGCCAAGGTTCCACTCATCATCCGCGCTCCAATGCACACTAAAGAAGCAAAATTGATTGATGGCAATTTTGGACAAATTGATTTAGTGCCAACATTATTGGACCTATTGGGTCAAGACATTCCAGAACATCTACAAGGAACCAGCAAGTCAGACGTAATAAAAGGGAAAGCAGATCTAAAAGGTAATGAAGTGTTCATGGAACACAACGGCATCGGTGATAGAAATCTGGGCACCCCTGCAATAAATATGCTTAACAACATGCAGTGGCGATCAATTGTTACAAGCGATAGATGGAAATTAAACCTTTGCGCTACAGACCAATGCGAACTGTTCAATCTTAATGATGATCCCTTTGAAGAAAATAACCTTTTTAACAACCCTGAACACACAGACCGAATTAGGCTCATGGCGGCAAAGATACGTATGTGGCAATACGAGACTGGAGATCATGCTGCTCTACCAGACGTATAGGTGGCAGAAAACCAGGAAACGAGTTGGCTTTCTGCCAATATAAACGATTCAGGTTATTGGAATAACTTTGACCTGAGATTTTTGAGTTTTGGGCAACCTGCATTCCAATACCCCTTTCGTACAGCACGATTTGGCATTTTCCGACTCCACAGACTCGGGCAATTTCACCACCCGTTTCACAGAAGACTTAATCCACTCCTTCAACAAAAAATTCCTCAATCTAGGTATATTTTGTAAATCTTGGTATGATCGATAATCAAAATGAATATCCATTACATCTCAATATAAGGAACGAAAATTGGGGCCTCTTAACTTACACGCAGCTATAGCTAACTATGGACATACCACCACCTTAAAGGATGGTACATTCACCTCTGATGAATTCGAACTTACTCACACTGAAATTTCTCCTGTACCAATGATTTTTCGAAGGATGGTGCGAAATTTAGAATTTGATATAGCCGAAATGGCTCTGGCCACCTACATNTGNTCNAANCANTANAANAANGGATTNACGGCTCTNCCNGTATTTCTNACAAGNGCTTTTTACCATGGTGGAATTATTTGTAATTCCAATTCAGGTATAAGTAAACCTAGCGATCTTAATGGCAAAANAATAGGCGCACGCAGTTACACCCTAACACCTGGAATATGGACGAAAGCCATTTTACAAACAGAGCACAACGTTGATTTGGATTCCATCACCTGGGTGCTTTCTGGTGATGAGCACGTAGCGGAATACCAAACTCCCTCTGGTGTGATTTCCTCTGAACAAAATGACCTCGGCAAAATGCTACTTTCAGGGGAGGTGGATGCGGTAATTGGGGCTGGAACCATCGATTCTCCCGATGCTGTGCCGTTGTTCGAAAGACCTGACCAATTGGATAGCGACTGGTACAACAAGACAAAGATTTACCCCATCAGCCATTTGCTTGTTGTAAGAGACGATCTACTTCTTAATGAACCATGGCTTCAAAATGAAATATATGATCTTTTCAAGACTGCTAAAGATTCCTATGTTGAATCGTTACCGGTTCTCTCAAACGTAGATTCGAATGACTTGCAAAACAGGAAAATGGCCGAAATTGTGAAAGGAGACCCGCTTCCCTATGATTTAAACGAAGCATATGCAGGAATAGAGACATTCATAAAGTTTAATGTCGATCAAAAGATAATCCCAGATTACGTGGACCCAGAAAGCCTGTTCACAATGCCAAAATAGCTATCGCTTAGATTTTTAAAACTGGATGTGGTCGAATAAAACTAGATATGGTCGTATAATTGCGCAAAGCAAAGTATCTGAATCCATATAGGTGTAATTACTTAGGTGGAATTGCCGTTGTAATGGCTACCTATAGCCTTTATTATTTTAAGGACATGTGAATGCTAGTCCAATATGGAATCTTAATGAGGTAGAGAACATGAAGCAGTTAATGCTTGTAATTGCTATTTCCATCCTTTCTGTCGCAGCTCTAGCCTGCGGCCCTGCTGTGGGAAGAGCTGTCGGTGATGCTCAGGTTGACGTCGACGCAACTCTTGCGGAGATGGGGGAACCAACAACGGAAGCTGAGAAAGANCTTTACGGGATGATGAAAGAGATTGATCGTCTCCANAAAGAGGAAAGGGAAGACCTAGTAGGTGCCCTTGCTGATTCCGGTCAGGTCATCAACCAACTTATAATGACCTTGGAAACTCTCGGCGAAGAATTGGACCCTGAAGCTTTAGCAAAGATAAGTTCTGTTGCCGCCAGCGGGGGGGATGTTGATGCGTTTTTTCAAGGCCTGAGAGAACAAGCATACCAAGTCTCGGCAAGGGAATCAGAAATTAATGAGCTTCTTGCGAATGAAGAGCAGGCCACTTGGAACAGGATCAAATTCCTAAATGAACAATTGGATAAGGCCAATGCTGAAAAGGCGGAGATCAAAGGCCACCTAGAAAAAGCTGAAGGCGACTTGGAAACGGCTGACAGAGATGAAGATAAATGGATAAAGTCTAACCTTGACAAGGAGCAAGAAAAACAGATTCTCGAGGTCAGGATGGGAAGAGCTGCCGATAAATTTGAGGTTGTCTCAGCCCTGTTGACTGAAGTTCTTGGCGATGAGGGCACGGATGCCGCTAAAGCGCCATCGGACTTTGAGAAGAGCGCAGAAGAAGCCGGTCGATACCAAGCAGCGGCCTTCTACAATAACTGTTTAGTAGATTGGGGAGTCGACGTTAAGAAAGCCACCAGAGAAGAAATGAAACATTGCCGCCATCAAGTGTTGGAAGAACTAGACAAACTGGGCACTCAGATTGTTGAAATTGAAAACGGAGAAGTGATTTCAAAACCAAACTATCTGCCAACACTAGACCGAGATGATGTTGTGGATGTTGTAGACGCATTTATGCACTGTACGCAAGCTGCTAACGCCGTAAGAATAATAGGGCCAGCTTTAGAAGGCTGTAAAATGGAAGCCAAAAAGGTACACCATGACGCAGCGGGATCAGGTGATTCCTTCACAGATCAGGTCGCAAATAGAATATCGGGTAATAACGCTGATGCAAGAAGGACACGAAAATTCCTTGACGTTAAAGCAGAAAACATCGGTGACCAGAAATTTACAGAAAACCTTGAAAAAGTAATGTACCGAAAAGGTGGTTCCAAAGATGAGATGAGGGACGCCCTCAAAGGCATGATAGACAATGCGAAGAGTGATTTAGATTGTGATCCTCAAGGTACGAGAGCACAGCGATGTGACGACATTAAATTCCATACTATGGACGAGAAACCTGGACCAGGTCAAGGCAGAAACATTCCTGTAGCTCATCAGTACCAGAACCGTATTAAAGATGATAACCNCAGAGGCGGAGGTGGTCAGAACCAAGGCGGAGGTGGTCAGAACCAAGGACTTCCACCTGGTATTACAAAGGCGCAATTTAATAATGTCTTTGGTGGTGGTGAACCTCGAACAGTTGTTAAAGACCGGGTCGACCAGTGCGTCGCNGACGGGAATCAAATGAACGAGTGNCTGCGTGATGTGAAGAATGATATGAGGGAAGAGTTTAAGAGTCACGAAAACTTTGACCAAAAAGAGTATTCGGACAGAAAAGACTTCGCTGCTGAAAATGTAAGGGCCAAGCGTCAAAATATAGAGAAAGAGTTGGAGGGTGTGGGAAGGGAAGGACAACCAGGAATGGCTGGTGGCGATCAGAACCACTTCGCAGGATTTGGTGACGGCGCTGCCAAGAGGGGCCACCACCAGATGATGGAATGTATGAATACAGCGACAGGAGCTACAGGTTCTACAGGGGCAGCTGGAGTCCCAGCCTTCGGTAATGCAGCTGATACTTGTATGACAGCTGCATCCGACATGATGCAAGGCTCCTTTGGCAACCGTGACATGGGTAACCACTCTGGTTTGGTTGGAACACATGGTTCAACCGGAACGCAGGGGTTCGCGGGAATGCAAGGGACAACAGGCGGTTCACAACAGTAGACCACCCAAGATAATCGATCGCATAAAAGCCGTTTCATGGTTTCCCATGAAACGGCTTTTACTATTGGCAAAAATTCACGTATTAATACCTAGGTGAAATTGCCGTTGTTAACCTCCGGAAAAGCATTTAATATCGTAGGGAGATATTTACTTCCACCAGACACAAGAGGTCAAAATATATGAAGCAGTTGTTAATGCTTTTTTTAATTTCAATATTATCCATAGCGATATTTGCCTGCGGGCCTGCTGTAGGTAGAGCCGTGGGTGATACTCAAGTAGACGTGGATGCCACACTTGCTGAAATGCAGCCAGAAACGGAATCAGAACAAGAGCTCTATGACATGCTTAAAGAGATTGACCGCTTGCACAAAGAGGAGCGAGCAGAGCTTTTAAAAGCTCTTAACAACTCAAGCGAAGTGATCGATGAACTTATTGTCTTGATAGGCGATGACGTAGACCTTGGTAATATCTCAGTGTCTGCAAAAAATTTAACTGACGGCGGAGCTGATGATTCAGATCTTTCAGATCTTATAAACCGGGCCAAATCAGCCAGAGATAGAGAGATGGAGATTTTAGTAGCACTTGAAAATGCTGAGAAAATTCCATGGGACAGGGTCAAATTTTTAAATGACCAACTTGATACCGCAAACGCCGAACTGGGGGCTCTAAATGAGGATCTTGCCGAGGCAGCTAAGGATCTAGATCACGCCGACCAGCTGGAGGCAAAATTGGTAGATGGTTTGAAAGGTCAGGATAGTGAATATGTTGCCCTAGCAAGGAGGGCAGAAGAAGCCTCAGAGAAAATAGATGTTATCGGTCATATATTGAAAGTAACTTTCACAGATGATGAAGAGGAGACAGCCACAGAAAAACTTATCCGGATGGACGGTCGAGAAAGAATGGCAGATAGGTTGCAAAATTGTATGGATGACTCTGATTTAGAAAATGCTAGATTAGCCAGAGAAACCTGCGCGGATGAGGCCATTGCCTTTCACCAAGAAATCAAATCAATGGAACCTGAAAATGTTGATGAAATAGATAACGCTGCAATGTTATCCAACCCGGACACTAAAGATGCCGTCTATGGGGTCTTAGAGTGTTTGGAGGATCTGGAAGGTATGATGTTCACAATGGACATGATAGAAGATCCAGTAACAGGTGATTTCATAGGTAGAGCTGAGCTTTACAGACGAAATTGCTATAGAAACGTAAACAAAGATATTCTACAAGATGGTGGCGCAAATTCCATAAACGAGAGAGCAGTGATTAGTAGTAGCGATGATGCTGCCACCTCACTGAAGAGAAAACTCGATTCTGACGACATAGCCACTAGACAGGTTAGGAAGGACATCAGAGAAGGTCTTGACGACATAAACGACAAAAAATTCAAGTCCAGTGTTGAGGATCTACTTTACGATAAATCTTTGACTGGCCAAGGCGTGGAAAACCTGATGGAAAGCATTCTCGATCTCGCACAAGATGACCTAGAATGCGACCCTAGTGGTATCAAGGGGGAACCTTGCGATTATATCGATCAGTATGAGTCTCGCGAATATTACCTAGAAGAAATAGCTATGAGATTACATGAAGAATATCGTGTCCTTGAGGGAATTGAGGAAGATCGCTGGGCATCTTTTGAAGAACCGATCCGAGATATTGTCAACCAAACCGCAATACGGATATTTGGCAATGAAGACATGGATAGACTTGTGATCAATGAAAGAGGGGAAATTTCCATAGCCGGCGACGATAGTTTTAACCTCGAAATATATGGCATGGTCCGAGAGATTTCAGAGGCAGTCAAATCAGATCCCGATTTGAATGACGGCTTAAATAACGTAGATGCCGATGCGCTTGATGATGTGATTAACAACGTTGCATCAGGTCTCATTGGTGGACTCACTGTTGGTGACAACTGGGGTATGGCGGAAGAAGTCGGTGGTAAATTTGAATCGTGTATAGACTCTTTGATTGAGAACGAAAATATGGAAGTCGGAGATGCTGCAGCAGAATGCTTAGAGTTTACATCTAGCGCTTTTTCCGCTGAATTCAACCTGGACAATAAGAAGGACTAACCATCCCCTAATATTTATTTGATTGTATTGAAAACACTGCCTCATATTATTTTGGGGCGGTTTTTTTTATTAATCTCATTCCCAGATTGACTTCATTACTTACTTTAAGTTAAAAAGCAATGAACTTTACATGAAAACATTTTACTGGGGACTTATATGGACATAGTTAGCCTCGCTGACCTAAAACAAGTAGCGAAAGAAAAAATACCATCCGATCTGTGGGATTTTATAGAAGGTGCGGCCTTTGATGAGATAACAAAACAGAGGAATGAAGAAAAATTTCTTGACCTCACTATCAATCCAAATTTCTTAATAGATGTTGGGAATCGAGACCTTTCTACCACAGTTTTTGGTGAGAAAATTGACTTCCCAGTAATGATTGCTCCGGCAGGTGCTAAAAGACAGTTACATCCAGAAGGGGAGCTAGCCGCCGCCAAAGGGGCCGGAATGGCAGGAACCTTATACGCTCTTCCTACTGCTTCTGGATACAGTATTGAAGAGGTCGCAGAAGTAGCATCAGGACCTCTCTGGTTCCAACTGTATCACTTCAGTGATGATATAACGGAATATCTTGTCACAAAGGCCAAGATTGCTGGCTACTCTGCTATATGCCTAACCGTAGACGGTCCAACCTCTGCTCCCAAAGAGAAGGATCTAAGAAACAACTTTAAACGTAAACCAGAGTTATACAACGGTAGTTTCAGGGAAAGACCTGAATTTGTGAGAGGCACAGATATCATCGCCCCAGATTTTGCAGACTTTAGCCCAGAAGAATACCAAGGGTTAACCTGGGATAGATTAGATTGGCTTAAATCACTCACCAACCTGCCCTTAGTAATAAAGGGAATAAGGACAGTTAGAGATGCTGTACTTTGCGTCGAATATGGTGCCGATGGAATCGTAG